>CAYRQA010000100.1:0-6527 GCA_964426285.1 uncultured Lachnospiraceae bacterium
TCCATGATCTCACCTGCCAGGCGTTCTGCCATGGTGTTCTCACTGCGGTTTCTCGAGTAGGTTCTGAGCCAACGCAGACCGAGAGTCTGTTTACGCTCAGGACGTACTTCCATAGGAACCTGATAAGTGGAACCGCCGAGACGGCGAGCCTTAACTTCAAGAGACGGCATGATATTCTCAAGCGCCTGAGTGAATACCTCAAGTGCATTTTTGCCAGTCTTTTCTTCAATAATTGCGAACGCTTCGTATACAATCTTCTGCGCTACGCCCTTCTTGCCGTCGTACATGATATTATTGATCAGCTTGGTTACGAGCTGAGAATTATACATAGGATCCGGCAATACTTCTCTTTTGGAAATTTGTCCTCTTCTAGGCACTGTACTTCCCTCCTTCATAAAAATGATATCATAGGTACTCGAAAGATTTTCTTCCGTAAATGCAAGGACTATCAGATATTACAAATGATATCGACAGTCGCACCACGCAAAAAAACAGTAGTATCCTTGTTTGTCCGAAATCACTTCTTCTTCGGACGCTTTGCGCCGTACTTGGAACGGCTCTGTCTGCGGGCATCAACGCCCTGGGTATCCAGCGTACCGCGGATGATGTGGTAACGTACACCGGGAAGGTCACGTACACGACCGCCACGGATCAGAACTACAGAGTGTTCCTGCAGGTTATGACCGATACCGGGGATATAAGTGGTGGTTTCAAGACCATTGGTCAGCTTTACTCTCGCGATCTTACGAAGCGCAGAGTTAGGCTTCTTGGGCGAAGTGGTGGTTACCTTCGTGCAGACGCCTCTCTTCTGGGGAGCTGCCTGCTCGGTAGGTACGTTCTTCAGGCTGTTTACACCCTTCTGAAGCATAGGAGACTTGGACTTGTAGTCTAACTTCTTTCTGCCCTGTTTTACGAGCTGGTTAAAGGTTGGCATATTGCACCTCCTTACTGTTCGATTTCATTTGTAATATCTGATGCCGCACGGTATTTCAATGCTTCGTCCGGTTTCACAAAGCGCTGCACATACCTATACACCATAAGACTAATACATTATAGCATTTTCCGTTCGAATTGTCAAGCACTATTCTTTTTCCTGCCAAAATTCTGCGTTTTGCACAATTCGCTTGAACTTTTGCCGCCGCGTTGATGCTATTTTGAACATCAAGCCTGAACGCTGCCGAAAATACAGGCTGTTGCATTTCTGCAACAGCCTGCAAGAGTCACTCAAATCGTTTAGCCGCCGTATCTTTCCATCCACCAGTTGATATACTGCTTGGTTACGGTCATATCATAGTCACCCGTATTGATCTGGGTAAGAACCAGATAATTCTCCGCCGATCTCAGCCATGTATTCAACTGACCGAGGTACTCATCGAAGGTGGGTTGTTTGCCGGTCGTCTCATCCACAACAGTCGGATATTCGGCGATCTTGACAAATACCTCTTCATAAAGCTCCTCGAGCTTATTGATCGTAGCCGTGCTGGGTTTGCGGTTATTTTCTGCACCGGGCACATAATCTTCACCGACACCAGTCGCAACGTCGAGTTCGAAGCCCATGAACGGCGAGTAAGTAATATTACGGGAAGCTTCTTTTGCCTTCTTCCAGTCGTTTTCAGCAGCAGACAGCTCATTCATGGAGAGCTCATCATTGGGCAAGGAAATGAACAGGTTGCCGCAAAGATTGATATCCATCGTGTAAACCGCACCGTCAGTGCCCTCGTGCTTTCTGTGCACCAGACCAGTATCCTCGTCAACCGTATAGGTAACGTTTTCTACACCGTAGAGCAGGGTGTTATGGAATTCGCGGTTGGTCTGGATCAGGTTGATGATCTCCATGCAGCGAGCCTGATCGGAGGTATACTCAAATACTGCAAACGAGTTGTCGTAGACCTGATCGGTGGTTGCCAGCGAGTTGTGAGCAAGCACCGTATAATAATCTTCCTCATATTCCGCAAGGCCGAGTGCGTCTGTGCTGACAAAGCCTGCTGCGAAGGTACCTTTTTCCGCACCCGAAATATCGGTGCCGGTCACGGGATATTTTCCGCCGATTGATGCGTAGTTATTGACAGAGATCACAGCTTTCTTGAACTGTGCAATGTCGAAGATCGTTGCAGGCGTCCAGCTGGTAGCAGCCGGATCGGGATCGTCGGAAACCCATGTGGTAATAGCAGAGTTTTTACCGGTAACGCTGACCAGACCAAGGCTGCCGTAGTTATAAAGAGGCGTAACATCGGGCTCTTTATTGGCGATCTCAGTCAGGAAGCCTTCGATCGAACGGAGGTCGGTGACGTCCTCGATATTGTACTGATATTTATCAAACAATTCCTTGTTGATCAGCATATACTCGGAATCTCCGTAGAAGCCGTTGGAGGGGATCGCCTTGAGCTCTTCGCCGACGCGGCAGTTGTTGAGCATATTGGCGGAAATGTACTTGGTAATGCGCGTTGCAACACCCGTGCCGGTCAGGTGGCTGTCCAGCGTAGCGAGCACACTCATGGTATACGGAGTGGGATCGAACTTTTCATCGTCATTATCGGGATTTGCCTCAAATTCCGCTCTGAGCGCATCAAGATCATAACCCAGCTTAGGATACTGCGTATATTTCTCGAGGTTATTAACACCGTTGAGCAGGAAAATATCGATCTGATTTTCGTAAGGCTCGGGATATACAGTCACTTCGCGGCCGTACTGGTTGAGTTCCTTGTCTTCTGCAGTACCGAAGGACGTCAGGTCGGTATCATTGGCATCCCTGTATTCGAGACGAGCCTTGATCTTTGCCTCGATCGCCGCATCGTATTCTTCTGCGGTATAATACTGAAGCACCACGTGCGTATTCAGCGTCTTTTCGGTGATCTTATTCAGAGCATCCTGAACGACCTGAATACCTTTTTCGGTAGTCTCCTCGTCGGTAATCATTGCAATGGTGATGGTCATCGGCTTGATCGTGCTTTCAGAAGCAATATTGCCGTCCTTGCCGCATCCCGTAAAGAGCGCCAAAGTGGAAACTGCCATTGCCAGCATCAGTACCAAACTGATCAGACGTTTTTTCATGGGGGTTCCTCCTAAATTTGAAATTGCCGTAATTTCACGCTTGATTCTTAACAGTAGTTATTTTACTACAAATCCGGGCAGATGTCAAGCCAAATTTCTGTTTTATCCTGCCAAAAAAAGTGCAGTTTCACAAAATATTCACGCACTTCACACTTCATTCAAAAATGTTGAACAAACAATCATCTGCCATTTTGGTCATATTGCCCTATCCGTTATGCAGAAGTGCCAAACAATGACTGGGGCTGTTTGGTCAATAACCTGAATTTTCAGCAAACAGATCCTTTCATTCGATTCACGATTACGGATCGAGATAATCCTTGAGACGCTTGGAACGGCTGGGATGGCGCAGCTTTCTGAGCGCTTTTGCCTCGATCTGACGGATACGCTCACGGGTGATATGGAATTCCTCTCCCACTTCCTCCAGCGTGCGCATTTTACCGTCCTTGAGCCCGAAACGCAGGATGAGCACCTGTTCTTCTCTGGGAGTCAAGGTGTGGAGCACCTCAATGAGCTGCTCTCTGAGCATCGTCTGTGCGACCGCTTCGGCGGGTGCGGGAGTCTCTTCGTCCATGACGAAGTCGCCGAGGTGGCTGTCCTCCTCCTCACCGATCGGCATTTCGAGCGAAACGGGATCGAGCGCGATCTTCATGATCTCGCGCACCTTATCGGGCGTGGTATTCATTTCCTTGGCAATTTCATCCACACTGGCTTCATGTCCCAGTTCCTGTAATAATTTACGCGAAACACGGGAAACCTTATGGATAGTCTCGACCATGTGAACGGGGATACGGATGGTTCTCGCCTGGTCTGCAATCGCACGGGTGATCGCCTGTCTGATCCACCAGGTCGCGTAGGTCGAGAACTTGTAGCCCTTGCGATAATCGAACTTTTCGACCGCCTTGAGTAGTCCTAGGTTGCCCTCCTGAATCAGATCAAGGAAGGAAAGTCCCTTGCCCGAATGACGCTTGGCGATGCTGACGACCAGACGAAGGTTGGCTTCGACGAGCGAATTCTTGGCATTCTCGCCTGTTTTGACCTTCTTTTTCAGAAATTTGACCTGCTCCACGTCAGACTGATCGGTCTCCTCGAGCAGCTCCGCCGCCATATTGCCCTCGTACATGAGTTTTGCCAGATCGGTCTCCTTATCTGCGTCGAGCAGCGGCACCTTGCCGATCTCCTTGAGGTACATACGCACGGGGTCATCGATGGCAAGCCCCTCCTGCGCCAGCATTTTCTCCATTTTCTCGGCAGATTCATACTGACCGATCTCGTTTTCGATCTCCTCGGCTTCATTCTGATTCATATAGCCTGTGATCTCGATATCCATGCCCTCGAGCGTTTCGTAGATATGCTCCATCTGCTCGAGGTCGAAATCCTCGTCCTCAAACGCCTCCATGATCTCGCTACTCGAAAGCGAGCCCTTGCTCTTGCCCCGCTCGATCAGATCGTTTACGCTGACCCTCTTTTCGGAGAGCGAACCGTCTTCTACAACCTTCATAACTTGTCCCTTTCTTTATTCTTCCTTTTGGGAATATTCCTTTACTTTGCAGAGTGTCCTCTGCTGTATAAAAGCCGCCGAAGCGCCGCTACGGCTGACCTTTTTGCCTTTTCTGACGGATGATGTCGGTAACGTCGAGCGCACCCTTCTCAGCCGCCCCCTTCAGGGTGGCGATGCAATCGGCAAGCACCTGCTCGCTGTTCTGCGAGAGATTGCTCCTCGACAGCTTCATTTTTGTGATGCGGCTCATCTCATCGATATCGAGCGCTTCACCGAGCACTCCTTCCTCGAGGTGACCGTCTGCCGCATTCTCCAAAATGAGCGCATAGACCTTCTTGCCGAATGCCGTGACGAAATCGTCGGTCGAGGGCAGCATTCCCTTTTTCTCGAGCTGCGGCAGGTACTCGGGATGCAGGAGCAGGATGCCGATGATCGCTTCCTCCGCCGACGCCGCCTTCGGATTTTTGACGTAATCGGGGTTTACCCGATCACCGTAGCCCTCGCTGGCACGCAGGATCGAGCGTTTTTCCTCCTGCTTGTCCTTTGAAGCCTGCCTGCGGATGGCTTTTTCGACGTCCCTGCGCAGTGCGTCGGGCGTGACCTCTAATTTCTCGGCTGCAATGTGAATATAGACTTCCCTTTTCGCCGCCGAATAAAACGACGCAATGATTTCCACCGTCTTCTCAAGTGCTTTTACCCTGCCGTCGGTGGCAGAAATGTCATTTTTTGCCAATACTTGATCGAATTTGAACTCAAATTCGCCCTTTGAGCGCTCCATGAGGTTTTTAAATGCGCCCGCACCGAATTTGCGGATGTATTCGTCAGGGTCTTTTGCGTTTTCTACCTTTAATATACGGCATTCAACGCCCGCTTCCCCGAGCAGTCTGAACGCTTTGGATGCCGCCCGCTGACCTGCTTCGTCTGCGTCGTAGCAGATGACCACCTGCGAGGTATAGCGCTTGAAGAGCCTCGCCTGCTCGGGCGTGATGGCTGTACCCAGTGTCGCCACGGCGTTGGTGAAGCCCGCCCCGTGCAGTGCGATGACGTCCATGTAGCCCTCGCAGAGGATCATGGTCGAAAGATCGCCGTTTTTGGCGAAATTGAGGGCAAACAGATTTTTACTCTTCTTGAATGCGGGGGTATCGGATGAGTTGAGGTATTTGGGCATCGAATCGTCCATCACACGCCCGCCGAAGGCGATGACGTCGCCCGTGGTGGCAATGATCGGGAAAATGACGCGGTTTCGGAAGTAATCGTAGGGTCTTCCCGTTTTTTGGCTGATGCCGCAGAGAAATCCGCTCGACATCTCGCTGTCGGTGTAACCCTTGGACTTCAGATGATTGGTGAGTGCGCCGAAATCGTTGGGCGCAAAGCCGAGCCCGAAATGCCTGATGAGCTGAATCGGCAATTTTCGCACTTCGGTGAGGTAGTGCAGTCCCGCCGCTCCCTCGGGTGCGAAGAGCATTTTATGGAAGTAGCGCGCCGCTTCCTTGTTCATCGAGAGGATTCGGTCGCGGCGTGCTCCCTCCTCCTGTTCCCGCTTTGAGCGGGTGATCGGAATGCCCGCCCGCTTGGCAAGCAGCTCGACCGCCGACGGGTAGTCGAGATTCTCGGCTCGTCTGATAAAGTTGATGACATCTCCGCCCGCTCCGCAGCCGAAGCAGTAGAAATTGGACGTACTCGGAAAAACGGTGAAGGACGGTGTCCGTTCGCTGTGGAAGGGGCAGAGCCCCTGATAGTTGGAGCCCGCCCGCTTCAGCGTAACGTACGAGGATATCACATCCTCTATATTGCACCGAAATTTGATCTCTTCGATCACCGATTGATCAATAAAGGGCATTTTTTCTCCTATTCGAGGCGCTGCCTCGAGCTCCGGCAAGGGCTCTGCCCTTGCATCCCGGTCACCTTCTTGAAAGAAAGTGACACAAAGAACTTTTGTTAAGTATCGCAAATTCTTGCGATGCACATTATCTTACTT
>CAYRQA010000101.1:0-6443 GCA_964426285.1 uncultured Lachnospiraceae bacterium
CAAGGAATGGGGTGGGAAGCCCGAGGGGAGGGGAAAAACTTCGGCGTTTGAGATGGTTTTCCCCTCCCCTCGGTTCTGCAAGGGACTTCGGCGTCCCCGATGATTTCGCCCTCCCCTCGATCCAAAAAACTCGCCCACCGACCCACATTCGTGAGCCGATGGGCGTTCGAAGGAATCAACCGTCTTTTTCGGGCGGTTATCTGTTCTTTTTCTTGGGGATGAGCAGCCAGATCAGCACGATCACCGCCGCCGCAATCACGAGCGCGATGATCAGCCCCGTCCAACGGAAACCGCCTTCGGTTTTGCCGTCGGCATGGTCGCTGTTGTCAGCGCCCGCATCCGAGGTGGCAGGCGTGTCGGTGACTGCTGCGCCGTTCGAAGTGCCGTTCATGTCACCTGCGGCATTGTCGGTGACATCACCCGCGTGATTGCCGTTGGCATTGTCATCGGGGGATGGATGGCTGTTATCTGTGACGGGCGTATCGGGGCGCACCTCGTCGAGCATACCGCTGCTCGAGTGAGGGGTATCGGGAATGACGCCCGTGACGTTGTCGCTGACGTTGCCGGTCATGTTGCCATGCTCGCCGTCGAATTGGTTACCATCGTTTGCGATGCCGTTGTCGACCGAGCCGTCGGGCAGGATGCCGTCACGGTCGGGATCGACCATGTCGCGCACACCTCTGCCGATCTCTCGTGCACCGCGTTTTACATCATCCACCACACGCCCTGCAGGGCTGTTGGTGTTCATCGTTTTCGCATATAGTGGCAGTCCAAGCAGAGAGATCACCAGAGACAGCACTGCAAGAAGCAGCAGCGATCGTCTGCCTGCCTGACGCCATTTATTTTGGGCTTTGGAATAGGTCATTTTTTTTGCATCCTTTCTTTTGACTGTCCACCATTATGTTGACCGCATCTTGCGCCCCTCATGCAAGGCAATTTTTTCTATGAAATTTATGATACGGAGTGTTTTAAATGGAAACCAAGCGTTTTTCGAAAAATGACAGCGGATTTATCTGCGTGCACTGCGGAATGAAGGTGCTCCCCCTGCAAAAGACCTCGCGCAATCATTGTCCCTTCTGCCTCTGGTCGCTCCATCTGGACGTCAATCCCGGCGATCGTGCCAGCGATTGCGGCGGACAGTTAGAGCCCATCTCGGCGACCCCCGACCCGAAGAAGGGGTATATCATCATCCACCGCTGTCAAAAATGCGGTGAGATCCGCCGCAACAAGGCGGCGTATGACGTATCGGTTCAGCCCGACGATCTGAGGAAAATCATCTCACTGACCGCAAAGCAGGTGTAATAAATCGAAAAAATATTTCCTCCTCCCCGAACCTTTTCCGTTTTTTTGCGTTAATATAGTCAAGTCGACTGAATTTGATGCAAAGAGGTGAAAGCTTCAACCACGAAAGACGATGATCGATCAAATGATAGCCGAAAATCGGAGCTGGATGGTGGCGTATGCCAAGGGAAAGCTCGGGAGTGCCGATGCCGCCGAGGATGTCGTGCAGGAGGCGCTGCTCAAAGCAAGCCGAGCCTACGAGCGCTACACCGACGAGGGCAAAGAGCGGGCGTGGCTGATGCGCATCCTGCAGAATGCGCTGAAAGACCATTACCGCGCGCAGTCGCCGACGCTCATTCTGTCGCTCGACCTTGCCGCCGACGAGCAGGACGACCTCTACCACTACCTGCCCGACGATGCACCCACGCCCGAAGAGCGGGTCATCCGAAAAGATACCGTGCAGAGCGTCCTGCAAGCGATGCAAATGCTCCCGAAAAAGCAAAAAGCGATCTTGATCTGCCGCTTTTTTGAGGGGAAGTCGCTCGAAGAGACGGCAGACAAGCTGAATATGCCGATCGGCTCAGTCAAGAGCGGCGACAATGCGGCAACGAACAAGATCAGAAACATACTGGGGGTCAAGATCAGCCCCGCACTGATGAGGAGGAGTGATTCAATGGAACTGAAAAATAAAGAACACGAATTTTGCAAAGACAGACTGTTTTTGTACGCAAAGGGACTGCTTTCGCATGAAAAACTCGCCGAGGTCGAGGGACACCTCGCGGTCAGCTCGACCTGCCGCAGAATGGCGAACGCGATGAAAAAGCTCGTGCAGACGCTTACCTTCGCGCACGATGATGAAATCAGCCGCTTCATCATCCATTTTCCCGAGGAGAAGGTGATCTACGGCGGAGCTTCCCTTCCGATACCCAATTCGGAGCAGACGAATGCCGAGCTGGCGGAAATGGGCGGAGAACTTCCCGAAGGCTCGGTTAAGTTGGGTGACGGAGGCGGTATGTTTCGGCTGGTCGCAAACAATCACGGTGTGGAGCTGCCGTTTATTAAAATGCAAAAAGACGGCGAGAAGTATTTGGATATCCGTCGGTTGGATCACGTCCATCCTTCTCAGTGGTTTTATGTGAGCTGGGAAGTGGACGAATCGATCACTACCGAGCGCGCCAAGGAAGCGCCGAACCTCTTCCGTTGCAAGGTCAGCCAGAGTGCCGTTCCAACCGACCAGAAGGATATGTACTTCCAAGCCATCCCCGAGAAAGCCGAGAACATCCGCATGAAGCGCGGAAACGGCGTCATCGAGTGCGAGGGCGTGCGATTCGCCTACGCCGACAGCTATCTAAGCGAGGGCGATACACTGAGGCTTGAATATTCGTATCTTTTGAATGAATAAGACGAACCCGCTATTGGCGAATGTCAATAGCGGGTTTTGCGGTAGTATAACTCTGCAGGGGTCGGCATCCTCGACGGCCCGAAAACGAGCGGTTTGCACTCGTAATGAAATATGCGATAACCCTTCGACGGGCCGTCGAGGACGTCGGCCCCTACAAGGTAACACACCTTTTTCCTTAAGTTCCCATCTATGGGGGGAGCCCCCTCCCCTACATGATGGGAGAATGCAATCATCCGCGTTTCACAATCTCTCCATCTCGATTCGCATCGAAATGGTCCTCGGCGTGTCGATGTCCTCGAACTTGACGGTGATCGCCTTCTTGGTGCGGTCGACATCGAGCACCTTGCCCTCGCCGAACACCCGATGGCGTACCTTCTGCCCGACCTTGTAGCCGCAGTCGCGGTTGTTCGCGGGCAGGGTCGCTTCACTGCGCGCGATCTGCCCGCGGGCTTCTCTCAGCAGGCTCTCGCGCGGCTCGGCGGTGAATTCGAGCAGTCCGCGGTCGATGTCGAGGATAAATCGCGAGGGGTAGCGGCTCGAACCGTCAAAATTCCAGCCCTCGGCTTCGGTCAGGTAGAGCGCCCGTTCGGCTCTCGTAATCGCGACGAACGCCAGCCGCCGCTCCTCCTCCATTGCTTCAAGCGTGTCGGTCTTGCGCGAGGGAAAAACGCCCTCGTTCATCGAGCAGAGGAAGACGTAGGGGAACTCAAGCCCCTTTGCCGTGTGAACGGTCATCATCTTGACGGCATTCTTGCCGAAATCGCTGTCCGATGCGGTCAGCAGTGCCACTCGGCTGAGGTAGTGCTCGAGACCCACCTCCTCACCGCAAGTTGTCTCAAACTCGTAGATCGCCTGCTTTAGCTCGGCGAGATTGTCGAGCCGAATGCCGTCCCCCTCGGTGCGGAGCATCTTCTCGTAGCCGCTCTTGTCGAGCACTTTTGAGAGCAGTTCGGAGATGGGCAGGTGATCGCTCACCTCCGAAAAAGCCTCGATCAGCTCGATAAAGCGCTCGGCTTTGGTGGATCTGAAGAGCTCATCGTCAAGATTGAGCTTCAATGCCTCGTAAAGCGAGCAGTTATGCGCATCCGAATACTCCTGCAAAAACTTCATGCGCCGCTCACCGAGGTTGCGCTTGGGTCGATTAGCGATGCGGCGGAAGGAAAGATCGTCCTTGTAGGCGATCATGCGCAGGTAAGAGAGCGCGTCCTTGATCTCACTGCGCTCATAAAAGGGGACGCCGCTGTAGATGGTGTAGGGAATCTGCTCTTTGAGGAAAACATCCTCAACCGTGCGGGTAACGTAGTGTGCGCGGTAGAGCAGGGTGACGTCCCTGTAAGGTACGCCTCCCTCCGTGAGCGACTTGATCTCTTTCGCCATCCATTTTGCTTCCTCCTCGGCGGTCTGTGCGTGGTGGCAGACCACCTTCGCACCGTCCGGATGGGTCGGAATAAGCGATTTTTCGATGCGGTGCTTGTTTTTTGCGATGAGACTGTTCGCGACCGCCAAAATCTGCGGGGTCGAACGGTAATTCTTCATCATCATGATCGTCTTCGTGCCGGGAAACTCATTCGGGAAGTCGAGCAGAAAGCGCCCGTTCGCCCCTCGCCACGTGTAGATGGTCTGGTCGGGGTCGCCTACGATGAAGAGGTTCTTATGATAGGCGGCGAGCACACGCATGAGCTTGTATTGAAGCTCGTCGATGTCCTGATACTCGTCGATCATGATGTACTCGAGCCGCTGCTGCCATTTGAGGCGAATTTCCGCATTCTGCTCGAAGATGTAGAGCGTGAATTTGATGAGATCGTTGTAATCGAGCCCGAAGCACTTTTTCTGCTGATAGAGGTAGCCGTAAAAAATGATATCCTTCGGGTCGTGCGCGTCGAGGTACTTCTCATGGAGCACTTCAAGCGACATGGTGATGAGATCGAGGTAATAATCGGGGCGCTCGATGCATTTTAAGATCTCGATCATGTCCCTCGCCTTGGCATAGGTCATGTCGCGCAGGGTCAGTCCCCGTTCCTCATAGACGATGGCGAGCATCGCATCGATATCCGAATTGTCGAGCACCAAAAAACGCTTCGGGTAACCTACGGCATGACTGTCCTCCTGGAGCACAGCCACGCAGAAGCCGTGGAAGGTATTGATATAGCCCGTGTCGTTGTCGCCCGTCAGCTGACGGATGCGCTCGCGCATCTCGTTTGCCGATTTGTTGGTGAAGGTGACACAGAGAATATTGCTCGGCAGGATGCCCACCTCATTCACCAGATAGGCAAAGCGATGGGAAAGCGCGCGCGTTTTGCCCGAGCCTGCCCCTGCCACCACTCGGACATAGCCCTCGGTAGCGGTAACAGCCTCCCGCTGTGCATCATTGAGTTTTTCAAGCAAATCAGCCATTAGTATACGCCTTCTTTCGAAAAGAGTACAAAAGAGCGGGCGGCTCTCAAGATGAACCGCCCGCATGGAATCAACCGAGCTTAAACATATAGGACGAGCAGAACTGATAATTGGGGTCGCCGCGGTCGTTGGTAGTCGAACGCAGGAGCTGGAGCGAGACCTCGGGCATGAAGCTCTCCTTGCTGCCGTCGGGCAGAACGACCGTCACCTGCTTCGAGAGGTCGACCATCTTTTCGTTGAGGTAGACCGTGACTTCGTCGTTAGCCGTGCAGGAATTGATCGTGACCGTGTTGGTCGCCCTGTCGTAGCTTGCGTCGATGATGCCCTCGGTCGCCTTACTCGACAGCCAGTAGAAGGCATTGGTCTGGCGCGCCTTGTTCGATTCGGCGGTGGTCGCCGTATTCCATACCACACGGGTTGGTAGCGGATCGCGGATATATTCGGTCATGCGCTCTGCGGCTTGCGTGTTGACTGCGACCGAACCGCCCGTGTAGGCAGCGCCCGTCTTCTGCGCTTCGAGCCATGCGTCGATGTCGGCAATGACGTTCTGATCATCCTTCGCATTGTCGCCGACCACACCGTGCTCTTTGCCCGTATGCACGTAGCAATAGTGCTCGTATCCGCCGCCGTACTGCGCCGCAAGCTCGTCGAGCTTGTGGCTGTAATCAACGGTGACAGTGTTGCGCTCATAAGCGCTGTCCAGCTCGCCGACCTGCAGGAAGAAGGGTAGGTTGTAGAGATTGGTGAGGTCGATCCATTCGGGATGACCTGCCGTCATGGTCGCCGAGGCAAGACGGTCGGTGATGCGCGGTGCGATCTGGTAGACACCGTTGCCGCCCGCCGAATAGCCGACGATATAGACCTTGTTGGAGTCTGCGTTCATAAAGAGGATCGCGTCTTCAATGATGCGGTCGTAGAACTTCCATGAGACGTAGGTCGAGAAGATCTGCCCGCCGAATGCATCGTCGCTGACCGAGCGGATCGAGCAATAAATACCCGGCTCGCCCGTGGTGGTGTAGCGATCCGCCATGCCCGACCATTGCGATTCGTTCATCTCGCCCGTCGGGTCTGTACCGCCGCCGTGGTAAATGAGAAAGAGCGGATAGCCGCCTTCCGGTTGTCTTCCGACTACCCTCGTCATGACCTTCATCGTGATCACACCGATCTTGATGTAGGAAACCTCATTCTTTTTGAGTTCCTCTTCACGGGAAGGTGATTTTTCCTTGATCTGGGTGACGTATTCGTCCCATACCTGCTGTCGCATCTGAGCCGCCTCCTCGTTGGGGTCAGGCAGGGGCGCTTCTTCTTCCTCTTTGGCACAGCCAAACAGCATCGGCATCATCGTCAGCCCAACCAGCATCATAGC
>CAYRQA010000102.1:0-6409 GCA_964426285.1 uncultured Lachnospiraceae bacterium
AAACTGAACGCTTATTGAAATACACATTGTATCAAAATAAGCGTTCAGTTATGGCGGAGGGTGTGGGATTCGAACCCACGTGGGGAGACCCCAAACGGTTTTCAAGACCGCCTCGTTATGACCGCTTCGATAACCCTCCGTATTCAGTTAGATGTGCGAAAATGTTAGAAAAAACGTTAGAGATCCGTCTTTCCCTCTCATACAGAGCCGACGAAAATCGGCTTGGCAAGCGGGCTTTTCACACGCGCCGTCTCGAAATCGCACAAATTTTCAAGACAGCCTCGTTATGACCGCTTCGATATGCCTCCGTATATATTTAACTTCAACTTGAAGCAAATACCAATATTTAGTTTATTAGAATTCTTATTAGAACTCGCTTGTTTGCAGAAAGTAGCCAATCGACAAAACCACCGATTTTCTCTCTTTTCCTCATTTTTTCTCTCTTTTTTGGAATTACGGAATCCGAAGCACCTACAACATTTCAAGACCGCCTCGTTATGACCGCTTCGGAACATTCGGCGAAGTCGAAATAACTCTCCTTATTCGTAACGGTAATAGTTTACCACATTTTCGCCGCGCTGTCAAGGGCTGACGGCATTTTTTCTTTAGGCAAGCCGTTTTCAGCAACAAGACACGGCATTCATACAAAATTCATCAATAACTTTTGGTTTCTTCATATTTTTCATCCAAACGCTCTTGATTTCCTGCCCTATAATATGGTATAATAGATCAATAATTTTTGGCAAATTTCACAAAAACGGAGGATTATCCATGAGTAACATCGATACAGCGACCCAAACCTTTGATTTGATGGAAACGGCTGAAACCGCCGGAAAACTGACCGCCGAGGTGTCCAAAGTAGTCGTGGGCAAGCAGAATGAGATCAATCTGCTCATCTGCGCACTGCTGGCAGGCGTCCACGTTCTGATCGAGGACGTTCCCGGCGTCGGCAAGACCACCCTCGCCTCTGCGCTCGCCAAAGCCGCAGGGCTTTCCTTCAAGCGTGCTCAGTTTACCCCCGACATCATGGCTTCGGACATCACCGGCTTCAATATCTACAACCGTCAGACCGAAAAATTCGAGTTCCGCGAGGGGCTTGTCATGTGCAACCTGCTGCTGGGCGACGAGATCAACCGTGCCTCCCCCAAGACCCAGTCGGCTCTGCTCGAGGCGATGGAAGAAGGCAAGGTCACCGTCGACGGCACGACCTATCCCCTTCCCTCTCCCTTTATGGTCATCGCGACCCAGAACCCCCACGGCTTCGTCGGCACCTACCCCCTGCCCGAGGCACAGCTCGACCGCTTCGCGATCAAGCTCTCGATGGGCTACCCCTCCGAGGAGCAGGAAACCGCCATTCTGATGGGTCGCCGCGGCGTTAACCCGCTCGACGACGTGGAGGCGATCACCGATATCGATACCATCGCCAAAATGCGCCGCACCACTGCCGCCGTTACTGTAGATGAAGCAATCTGTCAGTACATCGTCCGTCTGGTCGCCGCCACCCGTAAGCACACGGGACTGGCAAGAGGCGCTTCCCCCCGTGCATCGATCGCACTGATGCGCATGACCCAAGCACACGCGATCCTGCACGAGCGTGATTTCGTCATCCCCGAGGACGTCAAGGCAGTATTCACCCGCACGATCGCTCACCGTCTGGTGCTGACGCAGGAGGCAAAGCTCGCCCGCACCACCCCTGAAGCCATCCTTCAGGAGATCCTTCAGCGCACCGAAGTTCCCTTCCGCGGCGCAAGAGAGTAAAAGCCCGTGAAAGACATACTCTCCCGCTGCATCAAAACACTTCGGCGCCTCTATTCGGAGCTAAAGCAAGGAAAATGGTCACAGCCCGCATTCATGCCGCAACGCAATTTCTGGCTCTACCTCATCCTCATCGTGCTGGCACTGATCTTTACACAGGCACTTCGCTCACCCGTTTCGGGCGTACTCTTCCTGTTCGTGCTGTTTTTGCCGATCGTTTGCCTGCTTTACCTACTCTTGGAGGTCCTGACCATCAAGCTCTATCTGAATACCAGCCATACCGAAACCGAAAAAAACACCCCCGTGGACTTTTCGTTGGCACTTTCCAACGAATCGCCCATCCCCTTCCCCTTCGTGGAAGCGGTCATCACCGTGCCCACCGATGACGCAGTCCGCTGTGAAAGTCAGCGCACCAAGCTGTCGCTCATTCCCTTCGGCAGCTACGTCATCGACAAAAAGCTCGCCTTTGCCTATCGCGGCAGCTACGAGATCGGCGTCAGCGATATCTATTGCTACGACTTCTTCCGTATGTTCCGCTACCGCGCAAACGCCAACCTCTTCCGCGAGCTCTTCGTCCTCCCCCGCCGTCTCACCCTTGCCCAGCAAAGCGCAGGCGAGCAGATGCAGGAGGAGACCGAAACGACCGTCCGTCAGAGCGGTCAGGACAACACCGAGATGAGCGATATCCGCGACTATCAGCCGGGCGACAGCCTGCGCTCGATCCACTGGAAGCTCTCCTCGAAGACGCAGGATATGAAGGTTCGTCAGTATGCCCGCAACGCCGAGCAGCAGACCTTCATCTTCGTCGACACCGCCAGACGCTTTGACACGACCGACAAGCGCTATCTGCCCGACATCAACGAGTACACCGCCGACGGCGTGATCGAAACGGCACTCGCCGTCGCCAATTACACCCTCCAGCAGGGAGGTCAGTCGGTCCTGCTCACCTGGTTCGATTCGCGTGCCGAGGGCGACCTCTGCGCAGTTCGGCTCTATTCAACCGCCGACCTCGACGGCATATTCAAGCTCTTCGCCACGGCGTCGCTCACCGATACACCCTATCCCGTCACGGCACTCGCATCGCTCATCGATGAGAACACCGACGGCGTTTCCTACGTGTTCATCAGCGGCTCGCTCGACGACAGTCTGACCGCATCGCTGACCGCGATGGATCTCCCGAACAGCGCCAAGGTCGATCTCTACACCTTCGATCCCCACGAACAGGTGGCACCCGAGGCTCGCTCGGCATATTTTGACGAGACCGAGGCCCGCCGCACCGAGATCGCCCGCCACGGCATCCGTCTGCACGATGCCCGCAGTGAACTTTTCCAAGGGGAGGTGAGCGCATCGTGAAAAAATTCGACATGAGCCAATTGAACGCATCCTCCGCCCAGCCGAAGACTGTCCCTGTCGAAGAGACAGCCGCCGATCAATCGGCAGATGCACCCGTCGATGCGAAAGCCGCCAAGAAGGCAGCCCGCACCGCCAAAAAAGAAGCTAGGAAAGCCAAAAAAGCCGCCCGCAAAGCCAAAAAAGAGGCGAAAAAGCATTCCGCTGTGCTCTACAGCCCCGAAAAGATGCAGGGCTTCCGTTTTTCCCTGCCCCTCGGCTATCTGCTTCGCTTCTTCGCCATCGCCTTTTCTCTGTTCGGCGTGCTCTGGCTCTTCTGCGACGCATTCAAGCTCACCGAGCATCTCTCGGCACTCGCACTGCTCCTCTTCTGCTTCGGTGCGGTGACCGCATTCTCGCTGATCTTCATCGGCAGATGGTTCATTCTCGCCGGCATCGGCATCATCGGCGGCTATATCGGTCTGTTGACCCTCGTCGCGGGCAACCCGCTGACCTTCTTCATCTCGGGTGTCGAGGAAGTCATCAACAGCATGATGAGCCGTCTCTCCGACGCAGGCTTTGCCGCCTTCGGCACGGTCAACCTGCCCTATCTAGGCGGGCTGAACTACGGTGAATCGCGCGAACAAACCCTCACCTACGGCGGCGTCTTCGCACTGGCGACCGTGCTGGCGCTGATCTTCGCCGCATTCTCGGCAAAACGCACCCGTCTGCTCCCCATGCTCATCACAGGCGGCGGACTTTGTGCCTTCTGCTTCACCTACAACCTTTGCGAGACCAACTGGGGCATTGCCTGCGTACTGGCAGGTCTCTGCTCGGCAGTCGTGCTCTCCTCCTACGACAAGTTCTACAAGGAACACAAGCATTCCAAAAAATCGCGCGCCTATTCGGGCTATTCAGCCGCACTTGCGGGCATTTTGGCGCTCGCCGTCCTGATGATCCCCGCATCGAGCATGACCAAGCCCTGGGGTGAAATCGAATTTATCGCGACCCCCATGAAAGAGGCACGCACCCTGCTGACCACCATCCTCACGGGCGGCAACCCCAAATACAACAAGATGAACACGCTCACCGATCATCGATCCAACGACCTCGAGGAGATCACCTTCGAGAACGTGGTGCTCTTTGAGGTGCAGTCCTACACCAGGAATCCCATCTACCTTCGCTCATGGATCGCCAAGGATTTTGACTACAAGGACAATTCATGGAATCAGCTGAGCACGATCGACGACAACGAGATGAAGCGTCAGCTGAGGTATGAGCAGCCGGGCTTCACCGGTGACCAGATCGCCTACGACCGCTATACCCTGCTCGATGACCGATTGACGCGCGATTCGCTCGAGGAAAATCGCTATGTGCGCAATAACGACCTCGGCTTCGTCGCCACCTTCATCGACATCGAGTATGTCAACAACTCGGGTCTGCTCTACGTCCTGCCCTCGAGCTTCGTGACCTCGACCGGACTGCTCGAGTTCGAATCGAGAACCGAAAGCTATCACGAAAACTTCGACCTCCATGCCGACGGTATGTACACCTCGGGTTGGTTCAACCTCTTCAAGCAATACACCGCCGCGGCGATCATCCCCAACTACCAATTCTTGGGTCCTTCAAAAGGCCTCGGGCTATTTTCTTCAGAATACGGCTACGGCGAGCTCGCGGCAGAGATGACGCGCTACTTCGAGCTGCTCTTTGAGTATGCGGGACAGGCAAGCGCCAGCCTCGACAGCGACGAAAAGCTGATCGAGGGCTTCCGAGCCGCCCTCGACGGCGAAGGGCTGTACGCATTTGAGACCGACGCATTCGAGGAATATCTGACCTTGTCAAACGCCGAGCAGACGCGCTGGTTCGACCGCTACAAGCGCCTTTACGAAGAATACACCGCTTACGTGTGCGAAAACTACACGCAAGTCCCCGACGACAGCACGGGCATCAACGAGATCTACGCCATGCTCAGCGATTCGATCGATGCCGCCGAAAACGACCACGAAAAGGTCATGAAGGTCATCGACTTCCTCAACAGCAACTATTTCTACACTGCCGCTCCGACGGTCAGTGAAGAGCGCAAGTACGATCATGACCTCGACTACTTTCTGCTCGAAGGCAGAGAGGGCTACTGCGTTCAGTTTGCCACCGCCGCGACGCTGCTGCTGCGCAAGGCAGGCATCCCCGCCCGCTACGTACAGGGCTACATCGCTACCGAGTTCGAAGTAAGCTCGGATGCCTCGGGTACGATGAACTACACCGCCGAGGTGCTCGATTCGGATGCACACGCATGGGTCGAGGTCTATATCGACGGGCTGGGCTGGCGCACCTATGAGGCGACCCCCGCTTACTATGAGACGATGTACTACATCGAGCCCCACGCTCCCTCCGATCCCGGCGTAACGCCCCCTCCGCCCGAGGTCACCCTCCCGCCTATCACTCAGACGACCGAGCCGGTCACCACGCCTTCGTACGTGACCACTCCTCCCGCCCTCAGTACCGACATTGACGGTGCAGAGGGCGAAGAGCCGACCGATGCGGGTCAATCGATCGATCTGGCGCAGCTGGGCAGAGTGCTCATCACACTCGCCGTGATCGCAGTGACCATCGTGCTGATCATCCGAAGGGTACGGCAAGCTCAAAAGATCGTCGACGGGCGCAATTACTTCATCGACCGCGCCGAATACGGCAGCTTCGAGGAGAAATCCGACTTCGACCAAGTGGCAGGCGTCCTCTGCGACAGCATCTACGAGGTGCACTTCATCATCGGCAACCGCCCGAAACAGGGCGAACTGCCCACCGAATTTGCCGCACGCATCGACCGTGCCCCCATCGACGACAGCCGAAGAGCACAACGCGTCTACTACCGTCTCTCCATGCTCCCCTCCACACTGAGCGAAGTGACCCTGCTCATTGAAAAGCAGGAATTCGGCAAGACCATGAACCGCACCGAGCTCGCCGTCCTCGGCAACTACCTGCGCGCCCTCATCGTCTCCGAGTACCCCAACCTTCCCCTTTGGAAGAAGCTCTGGTACCGCTACATCAGATTGATGATTTAGGCGTATTTGCATTTGGGGCTCTGCCCCATGCTCAGGGGAACTTCTTGAAAGAAGTCCCCCTGAAACCCCTCAAGAACTTTTTTAAGCCCCGCAAATGCTTGCGGGGCACTTTTCTTGCGTATATCAAATCGACCACTAACCCCAAAACGTTTTCCCAAAAGCTTTTTGGGAGTTTCAGAACCCTTTTTACCGAAAAAGGATTCTGACGAAATAATTCCGAAAACCCGAAGGGTTTTCTTCCTAAAAATCCCCCAATCAGGGCATAC
>CAYRQA010000103.1:0-6374 GCA_964426285.1 uncultured Lachnospiraceae bacterium
CCTTGTCGATGCGGGCAAAGCGGTAGCAGAGCGATTCCGCGGGCGTGCCGTAGAGTGCGAAGCCGATGTTGGTCTCTGCCTTCCAGCGGGTGACCGCTTCACGCAGGTGCTCCATGACCTTGGTCGCAAAGGCTTCGCCTGCGGGGTCGGTGTGGCTCACGCCTGTCATCAGCTTGGTCAGCTCGTAGAGACCGATATAGCCGAGCGAGATGCTCGAATAGCCGCCGTAAAGATATTTGTCGATCGGCTCGCCCTTTTCGAGGCGTGCGATCGCACCGTACTGCCAGTGAACGGGCGAAACGTCCGACTTCACGCCCTTCAGCGCATTGTGACGGCAGAGGAGCGCCTCCTTGCAGATCTCGAGACGGCGGTCAAACTCCTCCCAGAAGGCATCCATGTTGCCCTTGGAAACGATGCCGATCTGCGGCAGGTTGATCGAAACGACGCCCTGATTGAAGCGGCCCTCGAATTTGTATTCACCGTTCTCGTCCTTCCAAGGCGAGAGGAAGGAGCGGCAGCCCATCGGTGAGAAGACATTGCCCTCGTAGTTTTCGCGCATCTTCTTTGCCGAAATATAGTCGGGGTACATCCGCTTAGCCGAGCATTTGACCGCCAGCTTGGTCAGATAGTCGTACTTGCCGCCCTTGAGTGCATTGTACTCGTCGAGCACATAGACAAGCTTCGGGAATGCCGGGGTAACGTAGACGCCCTTCTCGTTCTTGATGCCCTCGTAGCGCTGACGGAGGACCTCCTCGATGATCATCGCGTTTTCCTTGACGTATTCGTCGTCCTCGGAACGCAGATTGAGGAAGAGGGTGACGAAGGGCGACTGACCGTTGGTGGTCATGAGGGTGTTGATCTGGTACTGGATGGTCTGAACGCCCGATTTGAGCTCGTCGCCAAGGCGTTCCTTTACGATGCCCTCGATCTGCTCCATCGACAGCTCGCCCGCATAGCGGCTGATGAGCTGATTCTTGAATTTATTGTAGGATTTGCGCAGGTATTTGCCGAGGTGGCTGATGTCGACCGACTGTCCGCCGTACTGGTTGGATGCGACGCAGGCAATGATCTGGGTCACGATCGTGCAGGCGACCTGGAAGGATTTCGGCGATTCGATCATCTTGCCGTTCATGACCGTGCCGTTCTCGAGCATATCGCCGATGTTGATCAGGCAGCAGTTGAAGATCGGCTGAACGAAGTAATCGGCGTCGTGGAAGTGCAGCAGCCCCTCGTCGTGCGCCTTCGAGATGTGCTCGGGCAACAGCAGACGGCGGGTCAGGTCGCGGCTGACCTCACCTGCGATATAGTCGCGCTGGGTAGCGGCGATCATGGTGTTCTTGTTGCTGTTTTCCTCGGCGAGCTCCTTGTTGTCGTTACGCAGCAGGCTGAGGATCGAATCGTCAGTGGTATTCGCCTTGCGGACGAGCGCACGGTTGTAGCGGTAGATGATGTACGCCTTGGCGAGCACGAACTTGTCCGCCTCCATCAGCTTTTCCTCTACGATATCCTGGATATCTTCAACCAGCAGGCGCTTGCGGTTCTTGCGCTCGATATAGGATACGATCTCCTCGATTCCCTCCTCGGAAATGCGCTCCTCTTCTTCTACGGCGTCATTGGCTTTTCGGATGGCGACCATGATCTTGCTTCTGTCAAAATCGACCGTCGTTCCGTCTCGCTTGATTACTTTCATTGCTCTCCTCTTTCTTTACTTTCAGTTGTCCTGTATTTTTTAAGTGCATATTACACCGTTATCGCGGTACAAAAATATAATACCACAATATATTGTGTTTGTCAATGCGCGACTTACACAATATATTGTGGTATTTTTCGTCACTTCTGCGAAAAGATTTTTTTTGCTTACGGATTTCGTTAGATTTTCTTCGATTTGTCACCCGGATGAGGGCGAAGGGGATTCCTGTATTTATTGTCGCTGCCCACAAAGTCCTTCGAAGAACCGAGAGGGGGAAGAAACCATCTCAAACGCCGAAGTTTTCTTCCCCCTCTCGGGTTCTCCCCCATCTTCCTTGGCTTTCGACAACTTGAATCATTAGCTTGCCAACAACACCATTATTATACCGCACGGGAAGCGATTTGTCAAACCTTTTTTGCGATTTCGGCAAAATAACTTGACAAATATTTTTCGCCATGTTAAAATGAAGCCAATCAAACGACCAACCGGATTCGGAGGTACTTATGAAACGCACGTTCCCATTGACCCTGCTGCTTCTTTGCACACTGCTGCTGCCGACCGCTTGCGGCAAAGACACGACCGACGATGCGGCATCCACGACCACTGCCCAATCGCCCGATGATTCGAGCGCACCGATCAGCCAAACGCTCAGCCTTACCTACACGCCCGCGGCGGGTGCTGAGGAGACCGTCACGTTGGACGGTTCGGTTGAGCTGACCGTCACCCGTGCTTTTGCCAAGGGCGACAAGATCACCGTCGCAATGCCCGAAGGGCAACACTATCTCGCACTCTGTCTTGCCCAAGGCACGCTGGAGGAAGCGATCCTCTATCTGCCGAACTCGACCTTCACCTACACCGTCCCCGACGTGTCGGTCAGCTATCCCAAGGAGCTGACGCGATCGGTGACCATCACCGCACGCATTCCGACCGACGAGGAGCTGGCAACCGCCCGCAATCTCGCACTCAACCCCGCCGATCTGATCGATGCCAGAAGCATCTTCCCGCACGCATCGACCACGAGCGTGCATGACATCACCAATGAAAACAACCGTCTGAGCTTTGAGTCGCGCAACGTGATCGACGGCTTTACGCAGAACACGGGGCATGGCGGCTATCCCAACCAGTCCTGGGGTCCTGCAAATTCGATGAAATCGACCGACAGCCTGACCATCTATTTCGGTCGCAAGGTCAATATCACCGAGCTGATCGTCTTCCTGCGCGCCGACTTTCCGCACGACACCTACTGGGACACCTGCACCGCCCTCTTCTCGGACGGCAGCGAAGTGCAGCTCTCCTTCACCAAGACCGCCGATGCGCAGTCCTTCAGACTTGAGGTCCCCGTGACCGCCACCTCCGTGGAGTTCACAAACTTTACCAAGGTCGCAGGCTCCGAGTGGGCGGCATGGATGGAAGTGCAGGTCATCGGCTCGGATATAATCGGGTAAATCAATGATGACAAAACCGATAGACTTTTGCAGATGTCTATCGGTTTTTGATATGGTATTGACCATCCCTTTATACGGTCGTTTCCCATCCGACCGCTCTCACGAGCTTCTCATGTGCTTCGGGGAGCTCCCGTTTGAGGTTGACGGGCAGTCCCTCCTTCAAAAAGCAGTGGCTCGTTTCACCGGTCACACGGAGTGTGCCTGTCGCAACGTCGATCACCCGATAGGTGAAGTAAAAGCGCAGACCCTTGTAATCGGCGAGCTTCACTAAGATATAGAGCTCATCGCCGTACGCCGACATCCGCTTGAAATCGGCAGTTGCCGAGAGCACGGGCGAAAGGTAGCCCGCTTCTTCGAGTGCCCCGTAATCCGCACCGATCTGTGCGAGAAAATCGACCCTCGCCTCCTCAAAATAGCGGATGTAATTGGAGTGGTGCACGACCTTCATGCAATCGGTCTCGTAATAGTGCACCTTATGGCGATAGGGGATGAGTTTGGGGGTGTTTTCCATGCTATTCCCTCTTATACGGTCTCGTAAAGCGGCTCATTTGCCTCTTCGGGCACTTCGCTTTCGTCGGCTTCATCTGTTTCCTCGACTGCGAGCTCGATCTCGTTGCCGAGCAGATCGGCTTCGTCCGCTTGAAGCTCAGCGACCGCAGTCTCGGCTTCGAGCGCTTGGGCGGTCAGCGAGAGCCGCTCGAGCAGCTCATCGAAGCTGATCAGCTCGATCTTGGCACCGTTTGCGACCGCATCCTCTGCAAAGGCACGCCGCTTGCATTTGCGCGGATTACCCTGCTCGTCGACCTCGTCCCATTTGACGAAGACGTTGGCTTGGCTCGCCTTCTGCACGTATCTGCCGCCCATACTGCCGATCTGTTCGGTCAGGCGAACCATCTGACGGAAGTGGTTCTTTTCGTAGATCGAACTGATGCAGATGCGCTGTCCTTCGAGCTCGCCTCCCTTGAGGCTTGCCGAATTCACACGGCGCAGATGGCGCTGGAATGCGTAAAAATTGGGCGAACGGAAGCGCATCTTGTTCGATTCGACCTCGGCTTGCTCTTTTCGGCGCGCAGCTTCGCGCTCCAGGCGCTGACGCTCTCTTTCCTCGCGGAAGGCGGTGGTGATCTGATAATCCTCAAGCCGTCCCTTTGCGATCGGATAGCGCTCGATCAGCTCGGCGGGGGGGATGCCGAGGTAGTCGCAAGCCCCCTTCATGGCGAGCATGGTCATGTATGCATCGTCGTCGCTCTTGTGGATGTCCTGGTTCTCGCTCATGCCGAAAAATTCGAGTGCCTTCTGCAGAGAGGGCATATTTTTGAGCCCGAAGATCTGCATCACCATGCACTGCACGTCATAAAAGTCGAAGGCATAGCAGGGCAGATCGTAGCGTTTGCAGTCGGAACGCAGGAAGTTGGCGTCGTTTTCGATCGAATAGCCGAGGATCACGTAGTCGTCGTATTCGAGCAGTGCGCCGATATGGTCGTAGTAGGCGGTGAAGGGGAAGGCTTCCTTGAACTCGGCTTTGGTGTAGGCGAGCTTGAGGTCGGGACCGAGATTGAAGGAGGAACGCGGGTTGATGATGATGTCTTCCTTCTCGAGAATATTCAGATTTTCATCGGTCAGTACGTAGCCGAAGCTGCAGATCTTGCCTCTGCCGCCGTAGCAGTTGGCACATTCGATGTCGAAAAAGAGGTAATTCATATGTAAATCTCCTTAAAACGGATGGGAATTCGGTAGTGTGCTAAAGGGGAAATCCCGGACATTTTTACAAAAATATTTGCCGTATCGAGGGGAGGGCGAAACCATCGGGGGCGCCGAAGTTTTCGCACTTCGCTTTGCGAAGTGCTCCTCCCAACTCGAGCTCCCCTCCCACTTCCTTGGCTTTGCCACCATAAAATATTAGTATACGAACGGGAAATACCTGTCATCCCTTGAAAAACTCGTAGACGAGCTTCATGAGGTCGCCGAGCGTCCGCCACTCGCTGTTCTGGATATCGTGCCTTGCTTCCGAGAAGCAGACCAGCCCCGCACCCTGCTTTCTGCCTTCGACCGTACTGCCCGGCAGTCTCGAACGGAGCAGGTTGAGCGCCCCTGCGGGCAGGACCTCGTCTTTGCCCGCTTCACAGATGAGCAGGCGGGCAGAGATCTTTCGGTTTTTCCTTGCCGAGTAGAGCTTGTCCGAATTTTCGAGCAGGGCATTCAGCCAGCCGAGCGTGACTGCGCTGTTTTGCAGGCGTGTGTCAGCCGCACGCAGGGCGCGATAGTAGGCAAAGCGGGCGAAGCTTTGGTAATTGCTTCCGCTGAAGACCTCGTGCGGACGATAGCACTCGCTGCCCGGAAGGACCTCATGTCCGAGCCCCTTTTTGACGGCTCTGCGCAGCTTCAAGCGGTTGAGCCCTTCGGGTGCGGGCAGTTTATAGGCGACGAGCGGCGAAACGAGGCAGGCTTTGGCTGCCCTTTTGGGGTTGTGCTGGAGGTAGCGCAGGATCACCGCACCGCCCATGCCGCATCCGAAGAGGAAAAGCGGCAGATCAGCGGAAGCATGGCGGTCGATGCAGTCGGCAAGGTCGCGGGTGTAATCGTCGAAGCTGTCGACGTGAGTGACCGATCGGTTGGCGATCGGTCGCCACGAGCTACCGTGTCCGCGGAAGTCGAACAGGCAGACCTTATAGCCCATATCAAAGAAAAAGGAAGCGAATTCGAGGTATTTGAGCGCCGATTCGCCCGAGCCGTGGCAGACAACCACCGTCGCGGTCGGCGAGGAGGGCTCATAGGTGATAAAATGGATGAGCCGAACGTCGCGCCCCGTGAAAAGCCCTGCCTTTTTATAAGGGGCAAGGCGTGCCTCACTTCCCGCCATCAACTCATTGTAGCCTTCCTCGGGAAAGGGGTATCGATGAAAAATATCTTCCATACAGCGCACTCCTTCCCCAAATAATCAACTAAATTTTATTGTATCAAGTTTTGAGGAGATTGTCAAGGTTTGTCGGAGAATTTTGAAAAAAAGCGAGAAAAAAGGGCGGTTCGGCGGGGGATGATCGCAAAAAGCGCCCTCTGCTCGTTGACAAGGGCGGTCGAGTGTGCTATAATGCAAACAAAACAAACCATTTAAGGTAGCTTCGTAGGGACGACATTGCCTGCGGCAGGTCGGGGTCACCCCTCCCGCGGAAAATTCTGTGTAAACCGTATAAACGGGAGGCGAAACGCCTCCCCTACAGGGGTTGGGGGGAATCGTATCC
>CAYRQA010000104.1:0-6271 GCA_964426285.1 uncultured Lachnospiraceae bacterium
GTGTGGGGAGGGAGAAAACTTCGGCGCTTGAGATGGTGTCTCCCTCCCCACACGGAACGCTCTGCGTTCCGCTGCACTGAACATAGAATTTCCACAAATAAACACATCCGCACAACCCGATTGATCAAGGAGACCTTATGGAAAACTGGCAAGCCAAACTGAATACTACCGAGTTATCGACCGCCCAAGCGGTAGAACGGCTTGCCGATGAGCTGCATCTGCTCCCGCTCACAGCGGCGCTCCTATGCGAGCGCGGGGTTGACACGCCCGAGCGTGCACGCGCCTTTCTGAGCAGTGATGAAGCCTTCTGCGATCCCTTTTTGTTGCCCGACATGGATAAAGCGGCGCACCGATTGACCGAAGCCATCGAAAAGGGCGAAAAAACCGTCATTTACGGCGATTATGACGTAGACGGCGTCACGTCGGTCGCTCTGCTCACCGAATATTTGCAATCAAGGGGATTGAACCCCTCCCACTATATCCCCGACCGTGCCGAGGAAGGTTACGGCATGAACAGCGAAGCGCTCGATCGGCTTGCCGAGGAAGGCAACACGCTGGTCGTCACGGTCGACACGGGCATCACGGCGCTCGAGGAAGCCGAGCACTGCCGAACCCTCGGCATCGACCTCGTCGTCACCGATCATCACGAATGCCGCGAAGCCCTCCCGAATGCACTGGCGGTCGTCGATCCCCGCAGATCCGACAGCGCCTACCCCTGTCCGCATCTTGCGGGTGTCGGTGTCGCATTCAAGCTGATCACCGCCTGCGAGCTGCTGCGCACGGGGCAGACCGACCATAGTGCACTTCCCCCTGTCTGCGAGGCACTCATCGACCTTTCGGCACTCGGGACGGTAGCCGACGTGATGTCTCTGGTCGGGGAAAACCGACAGATCGTTCGGGCAGGTCTGCGCAGAATGATCGAGCATCCCCGTCCTGCCATCACCGCACTGCTGAAGGAAGCGGCGGCAGAGAAGGGTGGTGCGCCTGCCGAGATCAGCGCCGCTACCATCAGCTTCACGCTATCCCCCCGCATCAATGCGGCAGGGCGTATGGCGCACGCAGAGGAGGCGCTGGCGCTCTTTCTTGCGCCGATCGGCGAAGAGACTGCGCTCGCGAGAAGGCTCTGCGAGCTCAACCGAAAGCGGCAGGCAGAGGAAAACAGCCTCGTTGAGCTTGCCGAAAGACAGCTTGCCGCCCGTCCTTCCGACGAGCCTGCCATTCTCCTCTGGGGAGAGGATTTTAACGGCGGGATCATCGGCATCGTTGCCGCACGCATCGCAGAGCGTTACCATAAACCGACATTCCTCATCTCCTTTGACGGAGAGCTGGGCAAAGGTTCGGGCAGAAGCGCCAACGGCATCGATCTGGTGAAGCTGCTTGAAGGCTGTGCCGATCTGCTGGTCAAATACGGCGGGCATTCGCAGGCGGCGGGACTGTCGGTCGAGCGATCGAACCTGCAAGCATTCTATGCGCGCTTTATCGAGCTCGCGGCGCTTGCGAGCGCTTCGGAAGTACCGCCCCGCAGCTATGATTTGGACGTCACCCCCGCATTGCTAACCCTTCGGCAGGCAGAGGAGCTCGCTCTGCTCGAGCCCTACGGCGCGGGCAACCATCAGCCCCTCTTTTGCTGGAGGAACGCCACGGTCGAGCAGGTGATGGGCATGGGCGAGCGCCACACCCGTCTCTACTGCTCGGGCGAGGGGATCACCCATCAGGTGCTGCTCTTTTCTCAGCCGAGAGCAGGGCTCGATCTCTTCGAAGGCGACAAAGTGGACTTGCTCATTGAGCTGTCGCTCAATCACTTTCGCGGGACGACCTCGATTCAGCTCATCTGCCGCGGCTGGCGGCACAGCGGAACAGAGGCAGGATCGCCCGATGAATGGTCGGTCTGCCGTCGCTATCTGCCCTCGTCGGCAGCGCCCGATGCAGAGACCGACCGCGCACTGCTCACTGCCTCGGATATCCCCACACGCGAGGACTGCGGGGCACTCTACCTCTATTTGCGCAAGACGATCGGGTACGGACGGCGGTCGCTCACCTCGATCCGCTCGCTCACTGCCGCAATCGACGGGCGCATGAGCGCTCTGAAGCTCACGCTGGCGCTCAGACTGCTCTCGGATGCGGGACTGCTCACCATCGTCGGAAACGATCCCATGACCCTGCTTTTGCCCCCTGCAGAGGGCAAGACCGACCTTACCGCACTGCCTTTTTATCGCTATTTGCACAGTTTATCGACAGATCGACCTGCCGAGAAGAGAAAGGAGGATGCTTGATGTACTCGAATCTCGTAACACTCTTTAAAATCCTTGAAGAAAACAAGCATTCCTATGACATAGAGAAGATCAAGAAAGCCTACGATTACGCGGCGGCACTCCATGAGGGGCAGTTCCGCGCAAGCGGTGAGCCTTATATCATGCACCCGGTCGCGGTGGCGGAGATCGTCGCACAGCTCGGGCTCGATACCGATTCGATCTGCGCCGCACTGCTTCACGACACGGTCGAGGACTGCGGAAGCAAGATCAATCTCGATATGCTCGGTCAGCAGTTCGGCTCTGAGGTCGCCATGCTCGTCGATGGGCTGACCAAGCTCGTGCAGATCCCCTTCGAGAACAAGGAAGAGGAGCACATGGAGAACCTGCGCAAGATGTTCCTCGCCATGTCGAAGGACGTGCGAGTCATCTTCATCAAGCTCTGCGACCGTCTGCACAATATGCGCACCCTGTCGGCGAAAAGGGACGAAAAACGCCGCATGACGGCGCTCGAGACCATGCAGGTCTATGCACCGCTCGCGCACCGTCTCGGTATCCAGCGCATCAAGCTCGAGCTTGAGAATCTGGCGCTCTCCTATCTCGATCCGATCGGCTATGCCGAGGTCAAGGGCGATATCGAGGTCAAATACGGCGAAAACCGTGACTATATCAATCAAATCAAGCGTGAAATCACCAAAAAGCTGCAGGAAAACGGCTTCCATTTCGAGCTCAGCGGCAGAGTGAAGAGCGTTTACTCGATCTATCGCAAGATGTTCACGCAAAATAAATCACTCGACGAGATCTACGATTTTTACGCCGTTCGCATCATTACGCAGACCGAGCTCGAGTGCTACACGGTGCTCGGCATCATCCACGACACCTTCAAATCGATCCCCGGCCGCTTCAAGGACTATATTTCCACCCCCAAGCCCAACCTCTATCAGTCGCTCCATACCACGGTCATCGGCAGAGAGGGCATCCCCTTTGAGGTGCAGATCCGCACGCAGAAGATGCACGAGGTCGCCGAATACGGTATCGCCGCGCATTGGAAGTATAAGTCGGGCGAGAAGTCGGCGTCTGCCGAGATCGACCGCAAGCTCGAGTGGGTCGCCAAGCTGGTCGAAGCCGAGGACGACACACAGGATCACGATGAATTCATGCAGGCGCTCAAGGTCGATATCTTCCAGGACGAGGTCTTTGTCTTCACGCCCAAGGGCGACGTGATCAGCCTGCCCCAGGGCGCGACCCTCGTCGATTTCGCATATGCGATCCACTCGCAGGTAGGCAGCCGCATGATCGGTGCCAAGATCAACGGCGCTATCGCCCCGATCGACCGTTGTCCGCAGAACGGTGACATCGTCGAGATCATCACCTCCTCTGCCTCCAAGGGTCCGAGCCGCGACTGGCTGAACATCGTGAAGACCAGTGAGGCGCGCAACAAGATCAGACAGTGGTTCAAGAAAGAGAAGCGAACCGAAAATATCGCGGTCGGCAAGCTCGAGATCGACAGGGAATTCCATCGCTACAACCGTCCCTATACCCCCGCACAGCGGGATGAGATCTGCGGCAACGTTGCCGCTCGCATGGGCTATCAGCAGACCGACGACCTCTACAATACCCTCGGTTACGGCGGTATTACCATCAGCAAGGTCGCCGCAAAGCTGCACGATGAGTTCGACCGCATTGTCAAGCCGCCCGTTCAGCCCGAGCCGACGGTCATCGAGGTCGAGAAGATCGCCACCAAGCCCCGTCCCAAGAAGCATTCGAGCGGCGTGATCGTCGATGGCGTAGAGGGCTGCGAGGTCAAGTTTGCCAAGTGCTGTAATCCGCTGCCCGGCGACAACATCATCGGCTTCATCACCCGCGGCTACGGCATTTCGATCCACAAGCACGATTGCCCCAATATCCTGCAAGTCTCTGAAAAGGAAGACGGGCGAGCTCGTCTGGTCAGTGCCTATTGGGATCAGGCAGTGCGTGAAAAGAACACCAACGACGGCAATCTCTTCGAGGCATTCCTGCAGGTGTATGCCGAAAACGATCTGATGCTGCTCGCGAGCATTACCGCCGCACTGGCGGATATGAAGGTCGCGCTCCATCAGATCAACACCCAGAACAAGAATGGGGATATGATCATCAATCTTACCATCGGTTGTCGGAATATCGACCATTTCAAGTCGATCATGGCGAGACTGAAAACGATCAACAAAGTGATAGACGTAAGGAGAGGGTACGCATGATAGCAGTCGTTCAAAGAGTGAAACACGCCTCGGTGACGGTCGACGGCAACGTGACGGGAAAGGTGAATGAGGGTCTGCTCATCCTGCTCGGTGTCGCAGGCGGAGATGGCAAGGAGGAAGCCGAAAAACTGGCTGTCAAGCTCTCCAAGCTCCGCATATTCTGCGACGAGGCGGGCAAAATGAACCGTTCGGTCAATGATATCGGTGGCGGGGTACTGGTCGTTTCGCAGTTCACCCTGCTGGCAAACTGCTCGCACGGCAATCGCCCCGAATTTCTCGGGGCGGCTGACCCGACCACTGCGAACGAGCTCTACGAATACTTCGCGGCGCTCATGGAGAAGCTGGTGCCGGGCGGCGTCGGACGAGGCGTTTTCGGCGCCCATATGCAGGTCGAGCTCTGCAATAACGGTCCCGTGACCATCATCATCGACAGCAAGGACCTGAAGCCGCTGCCCAAGGGATCGGGGGTGTCGCTATGATCCTCACCATTGATGGCGAGATCAGCCGCACCTACGTGCAGAATCTCTGTCTGCTCTTCTTTCCGGGCGCGAAATTCTCTGAGCATGAGGTCGCCACGCCCGAAACTCCGATCGCACACGTTGTGATGCGTGAGGAGGGAAATATCGTCTATGCAACGGCAGATCTCTCGATTGGAGAGACCACCTTCCACGGCGAGGACAGTGAAAAACACAAGGCATCGCTCACCGAAGAGCGCACCCGCAAGATCGCGGTCGGCAAGGCAGTCTATGCCGCAGGGGAACAGCTGCTCGGCTTCAGACCTGCATGGGGCATCCTGACGGGCATTCGACCGGTCAAGATCGCCCGTCAGATCTATGAACAGCAGAGCGAGCCTGCCAAGGTGCGCAAGGTGCTCCGCGACGAATATTTCCTGAACCCGAAAAAAGCGGCACTCCTGACCGAGATCGCGGTCAATGAGCACGCCATCATCGAGCAGATCCCCGCGCATTCCTGCAGTCTCTATATCTCCATCCCCTTCTGCCCCAGCCGCTGTGCCTATTGCTCCTTCGTTTCCTTTGCCACCAAGCGCCTGCAATCGATGATTCCCGAATACGTCAGCCGTCTACTCCGTGATCTCGACGAGATCTTCCGTATCATCAAGGCGCAGAATATGAAGTTGACCACTATCTATATCGGCGGCGGCACGCCTACGACGCTGACGGCAGAGCAGATGGGACTGATGCTCGAGAAGATCTGTCAGCATATCGATCCTGCCACGCTCGAGGAATTCACCGTCGAAGCGGGTCGTCCCGACACGATCACCGCCGAGAAGCTGGCTGTGATCGCATCCTACGGGGTCGACCGCATCAGCATCAATCCGCAGACGCTCAACGATGGGGTGCTCAAGGGCATCGGCCGCTGTCACACGGTCGAGGATTTTTACCGAACCTACGATCTCGCACGCGCATCGGGCATCAAATACATCAATACCGACCTCATCGCGGGTCTGCCCGGCGATTCCTACCGCTCCTTTTCGAAGAGCATCGACAGCATCATCAAGCTCCGTCCTGACAATCTCACGGTACATACCTTCTGCGTCAAAAAAGCCGCCGATCTTGCCCACGCAAGCCCCGATATCTACTCGCCAACCGGTGGGGAAGCGCAAAAATGCGTCGATTATGCCCAGCTTCGGGCGAGAAATTCGGGATATGCGCCCTATTATCTCTATCGTCAGAAGAACTCGGTCGGCAATCTAGAGAACGTCGGCTTCGCGCAGAAGGGCGCAGAGGGACGCTACAATATTTACATCATGGAGGAGTTGCAGAC
>CAYRQA010000105.1:0-6241 GCA_964426285.1 uncultured Lachnospiraceae bacterium
AGGGGCGCAAAGACTCGAACTCTGGACATGCAGTTTTGGAGACTGCCGTTCTACCGACTGAACTACACCCCTATGACCCCATTATTATACCACATCCGAATCAAAAAAGCAATACCTAATCGCAAAAAAATTCCTTCTTTTTTGCTCATTTTCCCCTTGACAAATGCACATCGATCTGCTACAATAAACACATGAACAATTATTCATATGTTGAGGTGATGAAATGATCGATCAAAACGGCGTTGAAGTCTGCGAGTTTCTCTGCGCGCATGACGGCATCGTGAGTGAAGTGAAGCAGTCGATGCCCGACGAGGACACCCTGTTTGACCTCGCTGAGCTTTACAAAATCCTCGGTGACCACACCCGCATCCGCATTTTGATGGTGCTCAGCCGCCACGAAATGTGCGTCTGCGACATCGCGACCCTGCTTTCGATGACCCAATCGGCGATCTCGCATCAGCTTCGGCTGCTCAAGCAGGCGCGGCTCATCAAATTCCGCAGAGAAGGCAAGTCCATCTTCTATTCGCTTGCCGACGACCACGTCAAGCTGCTGATCAGCCTTGCCATCGAACACCTTCAGGAAAAAAACTAATTTTATTTAACCAAGAAAGAGGGATTACCTATGATTACCAAAATCTACCGCATGACCGAGATCGACTGCGCAAACTGCGCCGCAAAAGTAGAAGCCAAGATTCAAAAGATCAAGGGCGTCAAAGAGGCAAACGTCGCATTTTTCACCAAAAAGCTGACCATTACCGCCGAAGAAGCAGACTTTGAAGCCATTTATCCCGCCGCCGTTGCCGCCTGCAAGAAGGTCGAGCCCGACTGCGACCTGGTCGAAATCGGCTAAGGGTAGATCATGCCATGAAACTGACCAAACGTCAAAAGCGCGAGCTCTATAAAATCTTCGCCGCCGCGGCACTGCTTGTCGCCGCACTCCTGCTCACCCACCTGCTGAACACGCCGTGGTGGGCATCTCTGCTCATCTTCCTCCCCGCATTTTTGGTCAGCGGCGGCGACACACTGCTCGATGCCGCCCGCAACATCGCCCGCGGACAGGTCTTCGACGAGCATTTTCTCATGTCGATCGCGGGCATCTGTGCCATGATCCTCGGCGAACACGCAGAAGGCGTCGCCGTCATGCTCTTTGCCAAGACGGGCGAACTCTTCGAATCCTACGCCGTCGGCAATGCCCGCCGCTCGGTCGAGGCACTGGCAAACCTCTGCCCCGATACCGTCCAGCTCTGGCAGGACGGTGCATTCGTCGAAGTTCCTGCCGAAAAGGCAAAGCCGGGCGACCTCATTCTCGTCGGTGCGGGCAGCCGCATTGCACTCGACGGCGTGGTCGAGGAGGGAGAAGCCTCGCTCGATTGCTCTGCACTCACCGGTGAATCGATGCCCCGTGAGGTGAGCGTCGGCAGCGAAGTTTCGAGCGGCACGATCAATCTGAGCGGTATGCTCAAGATCCGTGCCACCAAAGCGGCAAGCGAATCGTCTGCCACCCGCATTCTCGCCATGGTCGAGGATGCGTCCTCCAAAAAAGCCAAAACTGAGGCATTTATCACCCGTTTTGCCCGCTTTTACACCCCTATCGTGGTAGCCGCCGCGATTTTGCTCGCGATCATCCCTCCTCTGCTCACCGACTTCAACTTTCCCAAATGGATCCACCGTGCGCTGACCTTCCTCGTCATCTCCTGCCCCTGCGCACTGGTCATCTCGGTTCCGCTGACCTTCTTCGGCACCATCGGCGGCTCTGCCCGTCGGGGTATCCTCTTCAAGGACAACAGCGCCATCGAGAGCCTCTCGACCGCCACCGTTGCGGCGTTCGACAAGACCGGCACGCTCACCAAGGGCAAGCTCACGCTCGCAGACATCTGTCCCGCAGGCGGTGACAGCGACGACAAGCGAAACGAGCTCCTCACCTCTGCCGCCGCAGCCGAATATTCCTCCACCCACCCGATCGCCACAGCGTTGCTTGCCGTCTGCCCGATCACCGACGACGCGGTCGTCAGCCATCTGACCGAGATCCGCGGCAAAGGGCGCACCTGTGTCTACAACGGTGCGAAGATCGCCGCAGGCAACCGCGCACTGATGGCAGACCTCGGCATCGTCCTGCCCGAGGGCGAGGACAGCACCACTGTAGTCCACATCGCCAAGGACGGAAACTATCTCGGCTATCTGACGCTGGCGGACAGCGTCAAGGATGAGTCGCGCGATGCGATCGCTTCACTCCGTTCCGAGGGTGTCTCGACCGTCATGCTGAGCGGTGACAACCGAAGCGGCGCCGAAAAGGTCGCTGCAGAGCTGTCGATCAGCCGCTACAAATGGGGACTGCTGCCCGAAGAGAAGCTGACTGCGCTCGATGAGCTCTCGCTCGAGAGCAAAGGCTCGCTGATCTTTGTCGGCGACGGTATCAATGACGCACCTGCACTCGCCCGTGCCGACGCAGGCATCGCCATGGGCGGCATCGGTTCGGACGCCGCCATCGAAGCCGCCGACGTAGTGCTCGTCAACGACGATCCCCGCAAGGTCGCCGAAGCCGTGCGCATCTCCCGCAAAGCCATGCGCATCGCTCGGCAGAACATCATCTTCTCGCTCGGCGTGAAGGCATTGGTGCTCGTCTTCTCGGCACTCGGCTATACCAGTATGTGGCTCGCCGTCTTCGCCGACGTCGGCGTCTCGGTCATCGCTATTTTGAACGCCATGAGAACGCTGAAGTAGGGTTTCTTGGGGGAACTTCTTAAAAGAAGTTCCCCCACCCCCCTCAAGAACTTTTTAAAGCCGGCAAATACTTGCCGACTCAATTTCTGATCTGCAAAAAAGTAGCCGACGAGTATTCGTCGGCTATTAAAGTTTTCGCGGAGGGGTGTGGGGGAGGTGCCTTTTTCAAAAGGCGCCTCCCCCAAAAAAGTTTTCGGAATGGGGGAGAGAGTTCGGCTTGCCGAACTCGAGGGGGAAGGACCTTTTTTAAAAGGTCCTTCCCCCTCGTCTTCTGTAATTCTTACTTCTTTCCCTCAGGGAAGATCACGACGCGGCGGTTGCGTTCAGCACCGATCGAGTTAGTCGACACGCCCTCGACGCCCTGCACCTCGCTGTGGATGATGCGGCGCTCGTAAGCGCTCATCGGCTCAAGCGAAACGCTTCTGTGGTACTTGAGTACGCGGGCAGCCATGCGTCTTGCCAGTGCTCTCAGCGCCTTCTCACGCTTTTCGCGGTAGCCTTCGATGTCGATCGAGATCTTGGTGTAATCTCTGTCGTCCTCGTCGTTTTCCTTCTTGTTGGCGACCAGATTCAGCAGATATTGCAGCTGATCGAGCGTTTCACCGTGGTGACCGATCAGAATGGAAGCTTCCTCACCCTTCAGGCTGATCAGCTTACCGCCCTCTGCCATGTCGCTCACTGTGAACTCAGCCGTTATCTGCATATCTGCAAGCAGTGTTTTTACAAATTCAACAGCCAGATCGATGGGTGCCTTCTGATAAATGACCTTTACCTTCGCAGGTGCTTCTCCGAAACCGAGAAATCCCTTCTTTGCCTGCGCGATCACTTCGTAAGTAACCTCTTCTACCGAGACGCCCAGCTCCTTGGCGGCTCTCTCAACAGCAAGCTCTACCGTCTTGCCACTCATTATAAGTTCCTGTTTCATACGCTGTCCTTTCTTGAGTTTTAATCATATTTGGGGCTTTGCCCCAAACCCCACCAGCTTTCTTGAAAGAAAGCTGGGCAAAGAACTTTATTGGACGCGCCAAATACTTGGCGCGAGGGAATGTCAAATTCACATCCCATCCGACGAGTATTCGTCGGCTTTTATAAAGTTTTGGGAGTTCCAAGAACCTTTTTTCAAAAAGGTTCTTGGTGGGGTTCAGGGGTGAAACCCCTGATTACTTTTTCTTCTTATGCTCGGGTTTGTCCTCTTTGAGGACAGGGGCATCAGCGGGGGGCGGGGTATTGTCGTCCTCCTGATCGATCTTCATCGGTGGCAGCTTGGATGCAGGCACATCGTCCTCGTCATCGATGTGATGGAGTGAGCGGTACTGCTTGCCCTCGATGACGCGGGGATCGGCGGCGGGAGTGGAGTACTTGGGTGCTTTGCCTCTGAGCTGACGCTCGGCATTCTTGTAATCCTCCTCGGTGAGGACGGGCAGGGGATACATCTTGCGCAGGATCATTTGCTGGAAGATGCTCAGCACATTGTTGAACATCCAGTAGACACCCATGATGGAGGGCCAGACTGCCGCGAAATAAGCGGAGATCAAGGGCATGGTAAGGTCCATTACCTTCATCGAGCAACCCATCGAAGCGTCCTGCTCGGGCTGATAGGAGAACTTGCGGGTGAGCTTGGTGCTGGCGAACATGAAGACGAAGGTCAGCACGGGAATCAGCAGATAGAGCAGTCCCATACCGCCTGCGGTAAGTCTGTCGAGCGGAACAGGCGAAAGGTCGATGCCGAAAACGTCGAAATTCGGAATTTTTTCCGGATCGACAAACTGGGAAAACTGAGCTGCATCCATCTTACGCAGAGCACCGACCATTTCGAGCTCGGTTGCTTTTTCGGTCAGTGTTTTGATCCCTTCAAGCGCTTCACTGCTGATCTGGCAAATATAGGTCAGCGGGTTGCGGATGACCTCATAGAGCGCCCAGATGATGGGCAGCTGGAGAAGCATGGGAAGGCATCCGCTGAAGGGGGAGTAGCCCTCCGCCTGATACATTTCCTGGATCTCCATATTCATTTTGTTTTTGGATTCCTGATCTTCTCTGCCTTTGTACTTTTTCTTGATCGCCATTTCCTTCGGGCGCAAAGAAGCCTGTTTTACGGTGTTCTTTTGCTGCTTGATGGAAAAGGGAAAGAGTATGATTTTGAACAGCAATGCGAAGATGATCACCGCAACGAGGTAATTACCCGTAATGCCGTTGAAAAAGGAGAGGATCGTCCCCAAAATTTTGTAAAACCAATCAAACATTTGTGTAAATTCCTTTTCAGTTCATCAGTTAGGAATAGTGCGGGTCTGAGCCCGCCCGGTAGGTAAAAAACAAGGGGTCTTATCGGTCGTCTTTGTTTGCTTTTTTGGCACGCTTTTTTTCATTGACAGGGACGGGGTCATACCCTCCCTTTGAAAAAGGATTACAGCGCAGAATGCGCCAAATCGCCATGGCACTGCCGCGAAGGGCACCCCATTCCTCGAGTGCCTGCAGGGCATATTCCGAGCAGGTAGGGCGGAATTTGCAGGATGGCGGTGTTTTGGGCGAAATATACCTGCGATAAAAGCGAATGGGCAGGGCAAGGAGCTTTGCAATCATCAGATCAACCCTGTCTTTGCCGCAGCGCTTTTCAGTTCGCTGTATATTTCGGGTGTTTTGGCATCTCTTATGGCTTCGCGTGCGACAATGACCACAAGAAAACCCTTTTTCACGGGAAACTGCTTTTCGAGCTGTCGATAGGCTTCCCGAATGATTCGTTTGGCGCGGTTTCGCACCACTGCATGACCGATCTTTTTGGATACCGTAATACCGACCCGATTGACCTTCTGCTTGAGCGGATTCTGTTTTTGCAGCAGCCACGCATGGCGGTCGGTCAGCACGTAGACTACGATGCGCTTGTTAACTGCCTTTTTGCCCTTGGCATACGCTTTATTGAAAAGATGATTTTCGCAGATCGCTACACTTTTCATGTTCTTTCTTTCTACGGGGATCGTTTTACATTCCGCAAGCTGCCGATTTCGTCTTGTAAAACAAAAACCCCCGATTGGATGGTCGGCGGTTTTGTGGATATCCTCAGCTACGCTGAATTAGTGGCTAAGTCTGGCTCTGCCCTTCTGACGGCGTCTCTTCAGTACCTTCCGTCCGTTTGCAGTAGACATTCTCTTACGGAAGCCATGTTCCTTGCTTCTCTGACGTTTCTTAGGCTGATAAGTTCTGAGCATTCTTTGCACCTTCCTCTCACTCTGAATTGTATACAGCTTGCGACAACCTTTATTATACAGGCATTTTCCCGCTTTGTCAAGCCCTTTTTACGATTTTTTAGTGTTTTTTTGGTAGAAAATCATTGAAAATTATCTCATTGGAACCCTTTTTGAAAAAAGGGGTTCCAAACCTCCCTAAAAACTTTTTTTGAAAAGGATTATTTTTAGTTCGCACAAACCAAAGGCTCCCTCTTTGAGGGAGCTGTCGGCGAAGCTGACTGAAGGAGCCCTGCGAGCATTTCTTCACTCAACAAATATTATATATATATATATATATATAT
>CAYRQA010000106.1:0-6148 GCA_964426285.1 uncultured Lachnospiraceae bacterium
TGGGGTTCCAAGGGCGCCGCCCTTGGAACCCGCGACCTTTTGAAAAAGGTCGATCAAAACTTTTGTAAAGGTGCTGTGTAAGCCTATGGACGCACTGCGAAGTTATCTTACCACAGCCATGCTCGCATCGGTGGCTTCGGCGATCTGCATACAGTTTACAGACGAGCGATTTCGAAAATACGTGAAGTTCATCGCGGGGCTCTGCCTCCTGGCAGTGCTCGCACTGCCGCTCGTCTCGCTCACAGGCGAGATAGACGAGCTCGACCTCACCTTCGAACCGAGCGAGGATAAGACGCAGACAGGTAACTTGGCATATCTGGATGGGCTGGGCAGTCAGCTGAGCCGATCGGTGGGCGATCGGGTGGCGCTGCTCTACGATCTGCCCCGTGAGGCAGTCTACGTCACCCTCACCCTCGATACGGCAGATCTCTCTGCAATCGAGATCGAATCGATCGAGCTTGTGGTGAGAGCCGAGTGCGATGCCGATGTCATGGCGAGCGCACTGTCAAGTGAATTTGCATGCGCGGTCGAGGTGAGAGAGGAGAGTGTCGGTGAGACAACTGATTGAAAAACTGACCTCGGTTAAGGGGATCGGACTGCTCGTGATCGGGCTTGCGGTGGGGGTGGTACTGCTCATCCTCGGCAACAGCGCTGACAGCGCACCGACCGAGCCTGCCGCAGTCGAAGCGGACTTCTCTTTCGAAGCCTATGAAAAGGCGCTCTCCGATCGGCTTTCTGAGATGCTCGGAAGGGTGGAAGGGGTGTCGGATGTCCACGTACTGCTCACGCTCGAGCGAGGGTACAGCGACGAGCTGGCAAAGGACGGCGACGTCTATCTCACGATCAAGGATGCAGACGGTGCGGAGGAAACGGTCACCCTTTCACGCGAAGCGCCCGAGGTGAAGGGGGTCGCGGTCATCTGCAAGGGCGGCGATCATCCGCGGGTGCAAAAGCAGATCATTGAGATGCTCTCTGCGCTCTTTGACCTTCCGACAAGCCGAATTTTTGTAAGCGGTGGGTAATATTTCCAATAAACGGGGCGTACAATAGAGTACAATGAATTTTCGGGAGGAAACCTACATGAAACTCATAAAAGCGGAAAATGCCGAAAGCAAAAAGCTCACCCCCTTCAAGGAGGGCTTTACCAAAATGGGTGATTCGATGCGCAAGAACATGAAGCGCAATCTGATCGTGATGGGCTCGGTACTCCTCATCGGCGGTGCGGTATGGCTGAATTGGGCGCTGTTCACGAACGCCGAGAGCCAAGACTACGATCCGAGCTACTATACTTCGGGTCAGCCGCAAAATGGCGGCGCTACATCCGACAGCGCAGGCAATGCCGACAATACGGGCGATGACAGCTACTTTGCCATGGCACAGATCGACCGCTCGCGCGCCAGAGATGAGGCGATGGAGGTGCTCAATCAGATCACCGCCAGCACCGATGCGACCGAGGAAGCACGAAGCGAAGCCTATGCCGCCATCGAGCAGATGGCGCTCGATATCGAAAACGAAGCCAACGTCGAGACCCTCATGAAAGCCAAGGGCTTCGAGGAATGCGTCGCCGTAATCAGTGACAATGCCGCCACCGTCATCGTGCGCAGCGACGGGCTCATGCCGAGCGATATCGCCCAGATCACCGAGATCGTCTACGAGCAGGCTACCATCGAACCCGCCAACATCACGATCATCGAAAAAGGGAATTGAGACGATCAGGGAAAACTTCTTGAAAGGCGCTGTTGACAAACGATACAATAAAAATCAGCTCGGTTAAATTGAACAAACAGGTGTAATAAACGCCTCCCCTGTGTAAGGGGAGGTGACGCCGATAGGCGGCGGAGGGGTTGTAAAACGTACATTTGGAGCAAAAACAATCCCTCAGTCATCTTGCGGTGACAGCTCCCTTTACACAAGGGAGCCTTTGGTTTGTGCAATTTTTTGAATTCAATTGTCTAAATAGAGTTTGCGGGCAGCACCTTGAAAAAAATTTCCATACATACAAAGAAAGCCTCCACCCGTTTGGGTGGAGGCTTGTCGTCAGTTTAGTCGCTGCACTGATCGTTGTAGACGGGCTTTTCGCCGTCTTCGGTCTCGTCATCGTCCTCTTCGATGGTGAAGGAGATCGATTCGTGGCAGGCAGGGCAGAGAATGTCGGTCTCGTCGAGCAGAGAACCGTCCAAATATACGGTCTCGGCGCAGTTCGGGCATTCAAGTGCGTAAATGTCCTCGCCGTCGTCGTCTTCATCCTCATCGTCGAATTCGAGCGGATCTACGTCAAAATCGTGTGCGTCGTACTCGTCGGCATAGTCTTCGTCCTCGTCCTCGTCTTCGTCGGTGACAAAGAGGTACTCCTCGACCGAACCGAGGTCCTCGTCGAGTTCCTCTACATAGTCACGCAGCTGATCTGCGTTCGCTTCGAGGTCATCGATCTCAAGTGCGAGATCGGAGAGAATGTCGGTGATTGCATAAAAGATCTTACCTTCGGGGGTATCGGTCGGATAGTTCAGTCCTTCCATAAGTCCCTTCAGATGTGCAACTTTTTCGGAAATCGTCATGATAATCCTCCTTAAAATGTTCAGAAAAAAGCTGCCTATTATAGATATAACAGGCAGCCTTGGATGGTTCTGGATTAGCCCTTGGATCTGGACAGATATTCGCCGGTTCTGGTGTCGATCTGGATCTTCTCGCCGATGTTGATGAAGAGCGGGACCTTGACCTCAGCGCCGGTCTCAACGGTAGCGGGCTTCAGGGTGTTGGTCGCGGTGTTGCCTGCGAAGCCGGGGTCGGTGTCGGTTACTTCGAGGTCAACGAACGTGGGGGGCTCAACGCCGAATACGTTGCCTTTGTAGGAGAGGATCTTGCAGATCATTTCTTCCTTCACGAACTTGAAGGAATCGGTCAGTACGCTTGCGTTGATCGGGATCTGGTCGTAGGTTTCCTGATCCATGAAGTAGTAGAGCTCGCCGTCGTTGTACAGATACTGCATATCCTTTCTCTCAACGAAAGCAGTCTCAAATTTAGCGGTGGGGTTGAAGGAAGTTTCGGTTACTGCACCGGTAATAACGTTCTTCATTTTGGTGCGGACGAAAGCTGCGCCCTTACCGGGTTTAACATGCTGGAATTCGATGACCTGCATGACCTTTCCGTCCATTTCAAAGGTAACGCCGTTTCTGAAATCGCCGGCTGTGATTGCTGCCATATATTAGTACCTCCAAAAGATTATAAATCACTGACTTATTGTACTATACTTTTGCCGATTTTGCAAGCATTTTTTCGAAATTTTTTCAAAAAAATCAAAAATATCCTCGATATACTGCTCGCTAAAAGGCATATTTTCACTCAATCGATGACGATCAGCTCCTTGGGCGAGCGGGTAATGTTCATCGCGCCCTCATCCGTGAAGATGACCATGTCCTCGATGCGCACGCCATAGCGGCCCTCGAGATAGATGCCCGGCTCGCAGGTGACGACATGGCCGACCTCCATCGGCTCTCTGCCTGCCGCCGATACACGGGGCATCTCGTGGATGTCCATTCCGACTCCGTGTCCGAGCCCGTGCCCGAAGCAGCCCTCATAGCCTGCATCATAGATGATCTTTCTTGCCACTGCGTCGAGCTCAGCGCCCGTCTTGCCGACGGCATAGGCATCGAGTGCGGCAAGCTGTGCGTCGAGCACGGTGTTGTAGACCTTGCGCATCTCGTCCGTGCACTTGCCGACGACGACCGTGCGGGTCATATCCGAGCAGTAGCCGTGATAGAGTGCGCCGAAATCCATCGTCAGAAAGCCCGATTCGAGCTTGACGGGACGGGGCACGCCGTGCGGACGGGAGGAGTTGGTGCCCGAGACGGCGATGGTGTCGAAGGAGACCGCCTTAGCGCCGTGCGCGCGCATATAGAACTCGAGCTCGAGCGCCACTTCGACCTCGGTGCGCTCGGGGGTGATATAGCCGAGGATGTGCTCGAATGCACCTTCGGCGATGCGCTGTGCCTTGATGATCGTCTCGATCTCGGTCTTGTCCTTGCGGATGCGCATTTTTTCGATGACGCTGTTCGAGGGGATCATGCGGAAGCCTTCGAAGAGCTTCTGATAGGATGCCGCACTCGCATAGGAGAGGTGGCTCTCCTCGAAGGCGATCGTCTTGACGTGGTTGGCAAGGAAGAGCTCGGCAAACATCGCCTTGCGGTCGGAGGACATGGTCATGACCTCGAATGCGCGGTCGGTCTCCTCGCGGGCGGCTTCGATATAGCGGAAATCGGTGAGAAGATAGGACTTTTCGCGGGTGACGAGTACGATGCCGTCGTCGAAGTCGAAGCCCGTGAGGTAGTACTGGTTCTTCTTGTGGGTGACAAGGAGGGCGTCTGCTTCGGCAGGAAGCAGGGTAAGGAGGGTTTGTAATCTGTTCATATGATTCACTTCTTTCTGTTTTTGTGATATAGTTTGATCGAATTAGGCAATATTCGGCGGATTGATTCACGTTCGAGAGAGGGGGAAGTAACCATCTCAGACGCCGAAGTTTCGCACTTCACGCTTGCGTGAAGTGATCCCCCCTCTCGAGTTCTTACCCCCAACTTCCTTGGCTTTACCTTTCTGGGGAGGCGCTTTGACGTGCGCGGCAAGAATTTGCCGCGCTGTCAAAAGTTTTGGAGGTGCAGGAACCTTTTTCAAAAGGTTCTTGCCGGAGCTCGAGGCGGAGCCTCGAATACGTTCTAATTTATTCCTCTATAATACGCCTTCATTGCGAGGGCGTCTTCAGCCATGGTGCCGGCAGATTCGCAGATGATGCGGGGGGAGTAGCCGTCGCGGGCGATGGCTTCCATGAGGGGCTCGAAGTCGGGACCGTAGAGGGTGTCGGCGAAGGTGAGGTGGCGTTTTTCACCAGAGGCGGTGTATTCGATTTTCGAGAAGTGGCAGTGAAGGGTGTCGGCAGAGGCATAGCCGAGCTTTCGACCGATCTCGTCGAAGATGCGGCGGTAGTCGTCGACCGTCACAAAAAGCCGACCGCGGTTACGGGCGTTCATGTGTCCCCAGTCGACCACGGGGCAGAGACGGGGTGAGAGGGTGCAGATGTCGAGCACCTCTTCGAGCGTGCCCAGCTGATTCAGCTTGCCCATCGTCTCGACACCGAAGCGAACCTTCGTGTCGGGGAGCGCCTCGAGCGCCTTGTAGAGGGTGTCCTTGGCGAGATTCACCGCCTCGGCGCGGTCGATCTTGGACGCAGAGCCCGCATGGATGACGATTGTGTCTGCGCCCATCGCTTCGGCGGCGGCTACCGATTTCGTGATATAATCGACGCTTTTGAGCCGCTTTTCTTGTTCCAAGCCCGAAAGCGAGATGAAATAGGGGGTGTGGAAGGAGAGGGCGATGCCGTATTTGCGCGCCTCCTCACCGATTTTGGCGAAGGTGGCAAGCGAGCCCGTAATGCCGTTGCCTGCGGGGTACTCGAAGGCATCGAGCCCCATCTCGGACAGCCATTTCGGCGCCTGATAGGTGTGCTTGTTGCCCGCATCGTAGAAGGACTGCGAGTTGCCGCTCGGTCCGAATGTTGCGCTCATCGTTTTTTCTCCTTTTTCAGACGGGTTTTGAGATTCCAGTAGGCATAGAGCTCGTCATCGGGGTGCTTTTTGAAATAGGCGGCGATGAACGGGCGCTCTAAAATGCGCTTGGTGCGGAAGAACCAATTGTTCTTGTCCTTGATGGGCGGGACAAGCAGGGTGTGCGTACCGCGAAGCTGACCTGCCATCACGTCGGTGAAGATCTGATCGCCGAGCGCCGCCGCCTCTTTCGGCTGAACGCCCTTTTCACGGAGCGCTCTCGTGAGCGCCATGGTCAGCGGCTTTTTGGCATCGGCGTAGACGGAGTAGCCGAGCGGCTTGTTGAAGCGATCGGCACGGGGCGAGTGGTTGTTCGAGACGAAGACGAGCTTGATGCCCGCATCCTCAAGCGCACCCATCCAGGCGAGGATCTCGGGGGGCGGATCGGGGATCTCGTAGGGGACGAGGGTGTTGTCGATGTCGCAGATGATCAGCCGAATGCCGAGTGACCTCAAAAAGTCGGGCTTTATTTCAAAAATATCCGAAAAGATATATTCGGGAACTCCAAATTTCATGTGTAGACCTCAATAAACGTAGTAACACCGCTATTGTAGCAC
>CAYRQA010000107.1:0-6117 GCA_964426285.1 uncultured Lachnospiraceae bacterium
TTGTCCCTACAGGGGTTGGTGCAAATTCGGTCGTATCGCGGTTTGTTTCGACATTCAAGCGTTTTTGTAATAAAGAATACGGTGAAAATATATGGCAAGACCGTTTTAATGACCACATCATTCGAAATCGGGAAGATTATGAGGAACACGTAAGATACATCTGCGAAAATCCCATGCGCTGGTACGATGATGAATTATATTCAGATGAATGAAGGGGCACGGGCTTTGCCCGAAGCGTTTGTGCCACTAATGCAAAACTTGCGATAAAAGCAACCGATAAACTTGAATTTGTGAGGGAAAGATTATAATATGGCAGAATTATCAAAAGAAGAAAAGAAAGTTCTGATGAATGAATGGAAAACTACGAAAAACAAGACGTATATTCTCAGTCAAACAAAAGCAGAAGAGTTGTTTCGTTATTTAGAAACACAATTAGAGAATACTCCGTGTAACCATACATTGTATTATACAGAACAGTGGCTTAATGATAATTTACCCCCGCAGGAAGCAGAAGGTGTAATCGCGGAAATAGAAGAAATGGGGGGATATTGTGATTGTGAAGTATTGTTAAATTGCTATGAAGCATATGATATCATTTGAGTAAATTCCAATTTACCAAAATCGAACCGATAGACTATACAAAAGTCTATCGGATTTTAGCATCCTTATTGAGTGTCAGCCTATTTGCCGCGCTTTTATAAGTTTTTGAGGTGCAGGAACTTTTTTCAAAAAGTTCCTGCCGGGGTTCGGGGCAGAGCCCCGAATACAATAATACAATCAAAAAAGAGAGCCCGAGGGCTCTCTTTTTCAATGTGAATGCTCAGTTGCAGCAACCGTCGCGATTATAGTCTCTGCCGTAGTCTCTGTCTCTGCTGCAGCCGCAGCCCGAGCCCGAGTAGGAGGAGTAGCCATCATTGTTGCAGAAGAAGAAGAGGAGGATCAGTGCGATGATAATCAGCCAAACGGTGGAATTCTCGAAAATGTTACAGAAACAGCTCATATTTTGTTCTCCCTTTGATTTTGATATTCGGGAGAGCTTTCGCTCTCCTTTACCATCATATGTGGGAGGACCATATGCGTTCGCATCTGATGAGAATTTTTCTGCGCTTATTCGAGGGTCAGGCTGTCCGAGTGCAGGAACTGCTCTGCCATGGTCAGTCCTTCCATCGGGATGGTGAGCCCCGCTTCGCACTCGTCGCAGTAGATGGTCAGCTTGCCGTCGTGCAGGTGATAATCGTAGTGCGCGATGGCGTTGTTCTGGCACTTGCAGTGGATCTTGCCCTCGTCGTTGAGCTCGGCGATGGTGTAGCGCACCATGTCCTCGACCTGAGGATCGAGCTCGTGGTCGGCAAGCACGTCGTCGCCCGCATGAAGCGATTCGATGTCGTCAAGCCCTGCCTCCTTCATGAGCGCCAGCAGCTCGTCGTTCGCCTTCTGAATGGCTTTATCGACTGCCTCTTTTTTGCCGATGAAGCAGAGGTCGAGCCCCGTGTAGGTGCAGGGCAGACGGAATGCGTCGCCCTCCCTCTGAAAGAAGGTGTTCTGTCCGAGCGTATAGATGTGCGGCTTGGTGCAGACGATGCAGGGCACCGACAGGCGCACCTTGCCGTCGGGCGTGCGCTGAATGGTCAGCTCACTCTCCCCGCACTCGCATTTGAGCTTGAGCAGGTCGCCCGACAGGGCAAATACGCCCACCATACTGTATATGCTCGCCCCGCAGTGCGGACACCGATAGGCGATGGTTGTCTCTTTTTCGGTTAATAGCATAAATGAATCTCCTTTGCAGGGGTTCCACCCCTGCACCCCGCCAAGGGCTCTGCCCTTGGATCCCGCCGGAAACTTTTTGAAAAAAGTTTCCGGACTTCAAAAACTTTTTTGGAAAGGATATATGGGATGCTTTCAATATAGTAATTGCGGATTTGTCAGTGTTGGTAATTCAGTCCTCGTACACGACGTAGGGAGGTGTTTGGAGGTCGTCGTTGACCTTGCCGGGCAGCGAGCCCTTCAGCTTGTAATCCTCCAGCGGAATGTCGGAAAGGTAGACGGTCATCGAATCGTAGGGCGCGCTCTTGCGCACGTCGCCGACGTAGTAGATCTCGAGCTGCATCTGCTGTACCTGTTCAAGGTCGATGCCCGAGAAGCTGAGCCGTCGGTACTCATAGGTGAAGCGGCTGTCGGTGAGGAAGGTATAATCGGTGTAGTAGTTCGTGCCGTCGGTGAGTGCGAAGCAGAAGAGCTCGCCCGCGGGGGCTTCTTCCAATCCGTAGGTGGCAAGCAGCTCTCGGATGCCATCCTCATTGTAGCGCAGGGTGATCTGAAACTCCTTCGACGAGGGTACGTAGACGAACTGGCTGGTGCGGAACTGTCCCTCGTGCGTGTGCGCCGCATCGTCGCCCGAAAAGGTGTCGTAGGAGTATTCAAAGGTCTCCTTGGTGTCAGGGTCGTAGTAGACGTAGGTGTTTTCCTGCGTGAACGCCTCAAATGCGTCGGGATCTTTCTTGTAAGCGGCGACCGTGTCAGCCGTCCAGATGAAGGTTTTGGCGATCTTGGTGTCCGACTGGATGAAAATACGGAAGATCAGAAAGCCGTAGACGAAGAGGATGAGCAGGATGACCGCCCACGAGAAGATGCGTTTGACAAGGCTCTTCTTCTGTTTCGGCTTTTTGAGATATTCTTCCGGGTAGTACTCGTATTCCATGTGTTTTGCCCTTTCCTTTTGGGATTTTTCTATATTTTAACACAGTTTATTCATTTTTTCAAGTTTTTTTCGCACATTCCGAGAAAAACATATGAAGCGGTTGTAAAAAATCATTCGAAATGTTATGAAATATTTTGAACAGGCAGTCAATTGTAAATCAACTGTAAATATTACATATAGTGCGCAAATGCTTATATTGACAAATTGCTATAATTGTGCTATAATATAGATACCAAAGAATAATAATCGGATCGATTATAAGAAAGGCGGGCGTGAAGATGGTTTTCGGGATTCAGAATAGTAATCGCAGTGGCAAGTCAGAGCGAACCGCTTTGATCAATGCAATCGACGTGAGGGCTCATCTGCTGATCCTTTCATATGGCGCATAAGCTGCTGTAACAAGCGGTTTATGCGCGTTTTTAATGTATGGGAAAGATGTAAGGGAAAAAGTAAGAGGACATATGAAAAAAGCAATTCTTATCATGCCCCTCATCATTGCGCTCATTCTAATGACAACTGCCTGCAAAACCACCGAAGCTCCCCCTCAGTCTCGGACGATCGAAACCTCTACTACTACCACTGCTACGACGTCAGATGATCCTTCGACTGAGCCGATACCGAATGTAAAAAGCATAGCATTGGATGACTATGAACCGGAATACGATGAGGAGAAATTTAAGATTCGTCCGATGGAAACGATCTGTCAGATAGCAGAGACCTTTCTCTCGGAATATGACATCATCACATTCAATAGGGAGAAGGTCGTCAACTGGTATGTCGGTTTCTGTGAGGAATCTCTTGGCGAAGCTGTGAAACAGGAAGACGAAACGATAACTGTATATAGTAATACCGATGAACCGAACGAAAATGCTGATCTTCAATATTTGATGATGCTTGCAGTCGTGATGAACCAATTTGAAGATCATGCATTCTGGACCGACAGCCAATTTTATGATGATGTGTATAGAGATATCTTGTCCGGTCAGTATCTTACTTTCTGGTTGTTTTTTTTGCCGAACTATGATTCGTTCGGATACGATACGGCAGAAGCGCATTATGATTCGATGACAGCGAGCGGAATTGAGGGCGAGGAATCCTGTTATTACATCTGCTTTAATGGGGTGTACTATACGGGTAATGTTAACACAATATGCTCATTAAGTGATGTAAACTTGTATATAAATGCGGCGGGACCTGACAGACCCGAGGCGCCGAATTGGTTCGAAACGATGTGGACGTCTCGCAACACCGCCGAATAACTCAAAAGAAGCGCCTTCGGGCGCTTCTTTTGAGTGCGGACAAAACCCAAATCATGAAAACACCCATCAAAACACGCCTTTTCATTAAGGATTTTTGAGGGTTTTACTACTTGGGCGAAGCCTAAGTAGAGGACTTCTTTGCAAAAAGTCCCCTAAACGGGGGGGCAGAGCCCCAAGATGATATTTTGCGCCGTGAGCCGCTTTTTTGAAAACTTTTTAATAATGCTTGACATTCGACCGCCTTGTGTGTTAGAATAAAAAAGCGAAACCAAACAACCGTTGAAGATGAGGAAAACGCATACACTGTCTTACCAGAGAGTCGGGCGGGTGGAAGCCGACAGACAGCGCTCTTTCTATGGCATCGGAGGTTTATAGCAACTAAAGTGCGGAGCATAAACAGTGGACCGTGTCAGAGTGCTCCGAAACAAGGTGGTACCGCGGATTTTTTCCGTCCTTGACAGCATTGTCAAGGCGTTTTTTGTTTTAAAGGAGATCAGATTATGGAAAATCAGACCAACGAAGCCAAGAAGATTATATTTTCGGGCGTCCAGCCGAGCGGACTGCTCACCATCGGCAACTACCTCGGCGCGATCAAAAACTGGGTCGCCCTCGCCGATGAATACGACTGCATCTACTGCGTCGTCGATATGCACGCCATCACCGTCCGTCAGGTGCCTGCCGAGCTGCGCCGCCGCACCTATGAAACGCTCGCCATCTACATCGCGGCGGGCATCGATCCCGAGAAGGCAACCCTTTTCGTGCAGTCGCACAATCCCGCACACGCCGAGCTCGGCTGGGTACTCGACTGCTACACCCAGTTCGGTGAGCTCTCGCGCATGACGCAGTTCAAGGACAAGTCGCAAAAGCACGCAGACAACGTCAATGCGGGGCTTTTCACCTATCCCTCGCTGATGGCGGCGGACATCCTGCTCTATCAGACCGATCTCGTCCCCGTAGGCGTCGACCAGAAACAGCACATCGAGCTCACCCGTGACATCGCAAACCGTTTTAACGGCATCTACGGTGAGACCTTCAAGATCCCCGAGGACTTCATCCCCTCGACCGGTGCGAAGATCATGTCGCTCTCCGATCCGACGAAAAAGATGAGCAAATCCGATCCCAACCCGAACGGCTACGTTGCCATCCTCGACGGCAAGGACGACATCATCCGCAAGTTCAAGCGTGCCGTCACCGATTCGGACACGGTCGTTCGCTACGCCGAGGGCAAGGAGGGCATCAACAACCTCATGAACGTCTACGCTTGCTTTACGGGGAAGAACCACGAGCAGATCGAAGCCGAGTTCGCGGGCAAGGGCTACGGTGATTTCAAGCTCGCGGTCGGCGAGACGGTTGCCGATGCGCTCGCGCCCGTTCGGGAGCAGTTCAATGCGCTCATGAGCGACAAGGCATACCTCGAATCGATCATGAAGCAGGGGGCGGAGGATGCCGCACGCCGTTCGCTGAAGACGATGCGTAAGGTCTACAAGAAGCTCGGCTTCGTGGCAAGATAAAGGATTATGGGTGAAAATGGACACACTATTGCAGATTTTGCAGGTGCTCGGCGATTTCATGCGCCACTATGCGGTATTCTTCGTCGGGTACGCTTTGCTGATCAATATGCTCGCCTATGCGCTCTATGCGCTCGACAAGAAAGCCGCCAAAAAGCGTGAATGGCGCGCCCGCGAAGCGACGCTCATCACCGTCGCACTGCTCGGCGGCAGTATAGGCGCACTTGCGGCGATGAAGAAGCTTCGCCACAAGACCAAGCACAAAAAGTTCGCGGTCACGCTGCCGATCGTGCTGGTTTTACAGGTGGCACTCGTCGCGGCGTGCCTGCTTGTGAAGGGATCGTGAAAGAGGCTGTCGAAAAGTCATTTTGGGGATCCGCCCTATACCCCGGGCGCTTTCTTGAAATGAAAGCACGACCGGGCTTCGCCAAGTCGGCAAAGAACTTTTTTGTCGTATATTGATGTGGTGATGGATATGGGCGAGTTAGCGAAAAGGAAAACGACAAGGTTAAACGGGTTTGATTATAACAGTACAGGCGCATACTTTATTACCATGTGTACGAAAAATAGGCGGTGTATGTTATCTCGCGTTGTAGGGACAGGCGTCCTCGACTGTCCGTCCGTTGAATTAACGCCATACGGTAAAATAGCA
>CAYRQA010000108.1:0-6083 GCA_964426285.1 uncultured Lachnospiraceae bacterium
CTCCTGCTCGACGTAACCCCCCTGTCGCTCGGCATCGAGACCCTCGGCGGTGTATTCACCCGTATCATCGACCGCAATACCACCATCCCCACCAAGAAGAGCCAGATCTTCTCGACTGCCGCAAACGGTCAGACGCAGGTAGAGATCCACGTGCTCCAGGGCGAGCGCGAAATGGCGGCAGGCAACACCACGATGGGCCGCTTTATTCTCGACGGTATCGCACCCGCTCCCCGCGGCGTACCTCAGATCGAGGTCTCCTTCGACATCGACGCCAACGGCATCGTAAACGTATCGGCTACCGATAAGGGCACGGGCAGAGAACAGCACATCACCATTACCTCCTCGACCAATATGTCGAAGGAAGACGTTGAAAAGGCAGTTAAGGAAGCTGAAAAGTACGCCGAAGAGGATAAGAAGGCGAAAGAGGCTGTCGAGATCAAGAACCACGCCGAAAGCATGGTCTTCCAGTGCGAAAAGACGCTCGAGGAGATCGGCGACAAGGTTTCGGAAGAGGATAAGGCACCCGTGAAGGAAGCCATCGAGAAGCTGAAGACCACCATGGCGGGCAGCGACACCGATGCCATCAAGGCTGACAGCGAAGCGCTCGAGCAGGCATTCTACAAGCTCTCCGAGAAGCTCTATGCCGCAGGCGCACAGGGCGATCCCAACGCGCAGGGCTTCGATCCTAACGGCAACGGCGGTGCACAGGGCGGCACTGAAGGTCAGGATTACTACAACGCCGATTTCGAAGATAAGACCGGCAACTGATAGAGTTGCATAAAATGGGGAAGGGAGTGATCCCTTCCCCACAATGGCGAACGATCGGTCGAAGAAAATGATCCCTGATTTCTGATTCAGTATTTCACCGGCGACAAAGCCAAGGAAGATGGGGGAAGAGTCTGAGAAGGGGGAAGGAAACTTCGGCGATTGAGATGGTTCCTTCCCTCTTCTCAGATTGAAATTCCGACGCAAGGAGGAATTTCGCCCTTTTTCTAATGAACGATTGCCGATCACACCCCGAAAGGCAATCCGCAAAAACAAAGGAGAACAGCAATGGCTGAAACGAAAAGAGACTATTACGAGGTGCTGGGGCTCTCCAAGGGTGCCGGCGACGATGAGATAAAAAAAGCCTACCGTCAGATGGCGAAAAAATACCATCCCGACCTACATCCGGGCGATAAAGAAGCCGAAAAGAGCTTTAAAGAGGTCAATGAAGCCTACGAAGTGCTCTCCGATCCCGATAAAAAAGCAAGATACGACCAGTACGGTCATGCAGGTGTAGACCCCAACATGGGCGGCGGTGCAGGCGGCTACGGCGGCTTTGGCGGCGGATTCTCAGCTGATTTCGGCGATCTCGGCGACATTTTCTCGAGCTTTTTCGGCGGCGGTGCAGCTCAGCAGAGAAGAAACGGTCCTATCAAGGGCGAGGACCTTCAGGCAGAGGTCGCCATCACCTTCGAGGAAGCGGTTTTCGGCTGCAAAAAGGAGATCAGCTACAATCGCGTCGAAAAATGCCCCGACTGTAAGGGCAGCGGCGCGGCAGGCAATTCCCAGCCCGAGACCTGTCCGCAGTGTAACGGACAGGGTCAGGTGCGCGTGACCCAGCAGACGATCATGGGAACGATGCAGACGACCAGAACTTGCCAGAACTGCGGCGGTTCGGGTAAGATCATCAAGAATCCCTGCTCCAATTGCCGAGGCAAGGGTATGGTCCGCATCCGCAAGAAGCTCGAGGTCACCATCCCCGCGGGCATCGACGATGAACAGCGGATCGTCTTGCGCGGACAAGGCTCGGAGGGACGCAGAGGCGGTCCCGCAGGCGACCTGTACGTTTATGTAAACGTTCGTCCGCACGCCTTCTTTGAGCGCCAGGGCACCAACGTCTACTGCGACATCGGCATCTCCTTCACCGAAGCGGCGCTCGGCGCAGAGATCGACGTGCCTCTGCTCGACGGGCAGACGACACAGTATAAGATTCCAGACGGCACGCAGACAGGCACGCAGTTCACCATGCGCGGCAAGGGCATCAAGCAGGTGCAGGGCAAGGGACAGGGCGATCTGATCTTCAAAGTGATCGTTGAAACGCCCAAGAACCTGAATAACGAGCAGAAGGACCTGCTCAAAAAGTTGGCAGACAGCTTCGGAAAAACAGAGAAAAAACGCTTTTCCAAGCGAAAGAAGTAAAAAACGGAGGACAGCCATATGGAATGGACACAGATCAAGGTAACCTGCTCGCAGGCAGATCTCGACGAAGTCAGCGCGATCATGAGTATGCTCGACAACGGGCTGATGATCGAGGATTACTCGGATATTGAGGAAAACCTCATGACGGTCTACGGTGAGTTGATCGACGACAGCATCCTCCACGCCGATAAATCGAAGGCGGCAGTGAGCATTTTCGTGCCCGAGGAGAAGCCCTATCCCGAATACATCGCATTCCTCAAGGAGCGCTTTACGACGCTGAACATTTCTGCGGACATTACGCTTGCGGGACTGAAGGAGGAAGACTGGTACAACGCATGGAAGGCGTATTATCAGCCCGTTCACATCGGCGACCGTCTGACCGTAGTGCCCGCATGGCAGGACTATCAGCCCGGAGAGGGCGAGGTCATCGTCCGCATGGACCCCGGGATGGCTTTCGGCACGGGTACGCATGAGACCACACGGCTGTGTGCGGCGATGGTCGAAAAGCATATGCCCGAAAATGCGCGCGTGCTCGACGTCGGCACGGGCAGCGGCATCCTGTCGCTCTTTGCCCTGAAACTCGGTGCGGCATCGGCGAATGCCTACGATATCGATCCCGTGGCAGTGCGGGTCGCTATTGAAAACGCCAAGGACAATGGCGTAGAAAACTTCGTTTGCGGTGTATCCGACCTGCTTGCGGGCGTAGACAAAGAGGGCGGGCTCTATGATTTCGCCATGGCGAATATCGTTGCCGATATCCTCATCCGTATGTCGGAGGATATAGCCGACTACCTCCGGGTTGGTGCGAAGCTGGTCTGCTCGGGTATCATCGAGGGCAGATGGCAGGACGTCAAGGAAGCGATGGAAGCACACGGCTTTGCACTATGCGACCAGTCGAGCGAAAATGACTGGAAAGTATTAGTGTTCGTAAAAAAGTAACCGAATGTTCACAGACGAGGCAGACTGTACGGTTGACAGTCTGCCTTTATTGTGCTACAATAAAACAAATTGGTTAAGCGATATTTAAAGAAGGGTTGAATCATGAAGCGATATTTGTTAGCTGCCGCCATTGCGATGCTGTTACTTGCCTGCTTTGCAGCCTGCGTACCGGGCGAAAAGGATGGGGATATCGTCACCGTCAGCGGCACAACGACGCTGACGCAAACCAAATCGCCTAATGATTCGCTTGTAACCACCACCCGAGTGCCTGCGACCACACCGATTACCTCGACCGAGCAACCGACGACTTCGACGCAGTCGCCCGTGACCTCGACCAAGGTCCCTGCGACCTCGACCACTCCGCCTGCGGTATCGACTACCCCTTCCAAGACTTCAACCGAACCGCCCGTCTCCTTGACCGAGCCGCCCGAGACTACGGTTAACCCGCCGGTGACTACCACCGATGCGACCACGACTTCTACACGGCCGCCTGTGACCACCACCGCGCAACTGAATCCCCTCCAAACGGGCGGGACGGATAACGGCGACGGTTGGGGTGAGCTTGTCCCGATAAAGGCAGGGCAATGATCGTCGGCATCTGTATAAAATGAAGAAAAAAAGCGCACTACTTGACAGAGTTGCGCTTTTTTGTTATAATAATAAGGTAATTTCTATCAAACATCGCATTAGATAAATCAGATACGAAGGATGGCAAACTATGGCAGTCAAAAAGAAGACGCCCGAAAGCTACGGCGATCAGAGCATACAGCAGCTCAAAGGTGCTGACCGAATCCGCAAAAAACCTGCGGTCATTTTCGGCTCGGATGGGCTCGACGGCTGTGAACAGGCGTTTTTCGAGATCCTCTCTAACTCGGTCGACGAGGCAAGAGAGGGCTTTGGTAATATTATCAATATCACCGTCTTCAGAGATCACTCGATCGAGATCGAGGATTTCGGACGCGGCGTTCCGCTCGGCTATAACGAAAAGGAAGGCCGCTGGAACTGGGACCTCATCTACTGTGAGCTCTATGCGGGCGGTAAGTACGAGAACAACAACGAAGGCGCCGCCTATCAGTTCTCGCTCGGCACCAACGGTCTGGGTGCTTGCTCGACCCAGTGTGCGAGTAAGTATATGATCGTCAAATCCTACGACGGCAAGAATAAATCGGAGATCCACTTCAAGGAGGGCAACCCCGACGGCGATCTGGTCGTCACCCCCCTTGGGCGAAATGAGAAAAAGCGCGGCACGATCATCCGCTGGCTGCCCGACCTTGCGGTCTTCAAGGCGATCAACATCTCGCGTGAGTTCTACGTGGAGACACTCAAACGACAGGCGGTCGTCAATGCAGGGCTGAAATTCGTGCTCAAGCTGGAGAACCTCGACGGCAGCTTTGAGGAGCAGGAATACTACTACGAGAAGGGCATCGTCGACCGCGTAACCGAGCTGGCAGGCGAAAAAACACTGACCTCGCCCTACTACGCCACCAAGGAAACCGCAGGCCGCGACCGCGAAGACCTGCCCGATTACAAACTGAAAATGGAAGCGGTCTTCTGCTTCTCGAATACGTCTCAGACCATCGAATATTACCACAACTCGAGCTGGCTCGAGCATGGCGGCTCGCCCGACAAGGCGGCGCGCTCGGCGTTCGTCTCGGGGGTAGACAAATATCTCAAAGCCAACAACAAATACAAGAAGAACGAGAGCAAGGTCACCTTTGCCGACATCGAGGACAGCCTCGTACTCGTCACATCCTCCTTCTCGACTTCGACGAGCTACGCCAATCAGACCAAAAAGGCGATCACCAACAGCTTCATCGTCTCTGCGATGACCGAGTTCCTGCGCCACCAGATCGAGGTCTACTTCGCAGAGAATCCGCTGGACGCAGAGCGCATCGCGAATCAAATTCTGCTCAATAAGCGCAGCCGTGAAGCGGCTGAGACCACCCGTCTCGACATCAAGAAGAAGCTCGCGGGCAACACTGATATGTCCAACCGTGTCGAAAAGTTCGTTGCCTGCCGCTCCAAAGACCCCACTCGCCGTGAACTCTACATCGTGGAGGGCGACTCGGCAATGACCTCCTGTAAGCTCGGACGCAACGCCGAATTCCAGGCGATCATCCCCGTGCGCGGCAAGACGCTCAACTGTCTGAAGTCCTCTTACGAGAAGATTTTCAAGAGCGACATCATCACCGACCTTCTAAAGGTCATCGGTTGCGGCGCAGAGGTCAAGACCAAGAGCAAGGGCTCGGATATCAGCGCTTTCGATCTGAATGCCCTCAAATGGGACAAGATCATCATCTGCACCGATGCCGACGAGGACGGCTATCAGATCCGCGCACTCCTGCTCACCCTCTTCTACCGACTGCTCCCGACCCTGCTCAAGATCGGCAAGGTCTACATCGCCGAATCGCCCCTCTTCGAGATCACATCGAAGGACAACACCTTCTTCGCCTACGACGAGAAGGAGCGCATCGAGATCACAAAGCAGCTCGAAGCTGACAAGCGCAAGTATACCATCCAGCGCTCGAAAGGGCTTGGCGAAAACGAGCCCGACATGATGTGGCAGACGACCATGAACCCCGCCACCCGCCGTCTCATCCGTGTCTGCGAAGCCGATGCACAGCAGACCGCCGAGATTCTCGATATCCTCCTCGGCGACAACCTTGACGGCAGAAAGACCTTCATCGCCGAAAACGGCTACAAGTATCTTGCGGATGTGGATGTTTGATTGTTGGGGCGCTGCCCCAAACCGCGGCAAGGACTCTGCCCTTGCATCCCGGCAGGAACCTTCTTGAAAGAAGGTTCCTGCACCTCCAAGAACTTTTATAAAGCAGGGCAAATACTTGCCCTGCACCAAGTGTAGACAAAAACCATTCATGATTTTTTTGGAGTGAAAAACAAGTCGTTTCCAAAAAGTTTTTGAAGGTTTTACTACTTGGGCAAAGCCCAAGTAGAGGACT
>CAYRQA010000109.1:0-6063 GCA_964426285.1 uncultured Lachnospiraceae bacterium
ATCTCGTGGAAATTATAACTTCTTAAAAATCATTGTAGTTTGATTGTTTCGTTAACCCATTTTGCAAAATTTTTCATAATTCACCCCCAAATGGGCAATCCTAACACAAAAGCGAGGTTGCCTATGGAAACGATCTGGATCAAAACATACACCCCCGAGCACCACCCCATGCTCGAGCGAGACATCAGCACCGAGGTCGCAGTGATCGGTGGGGGCATAGCGGGATTGCTCGCCGCCTACTACCTGAAAATGGCAGGTTTTCACCCTATTGTGCTTGAAGCAAGTCGCATCGGAAGCGGTCAGACAGGGAAGACGACCGCCAAGATCAGTGCACAGCTCGATCTGCCCTATGCAAAGCTGCTCGCAAAGCTCGGGATGGGCCGGACTGCGCTCATTGCCATGGCGGAACGGGAAGCGGTCGAAGCCTACCGCACGCTCATCGATGCGGCTTCTATCGACTGCGACTTCACGCCCGCCGATGCCTATGTTTACTCACTGCACGATGCCAAATCGATGCACACTTCCGCAGAGATCGCCGCGTCGCTCGGTTTCTCGGTCAGTTATACGCAAAAGGCGGGCGAGCTGCCCGTTCCGATCGCGGGAGCGGTCAAATTCAGCGGGCAGGCGCACTTTCATCCGCTCAAATTCATCGATTCACTCGCACGCGAACTGACCGTCTACGAGCAGACACCCGTTCGCCGTGTCGAAGGGCACACGCTGTTCACCGACAGTGCCAAGGTGAACGCCGAGCGCATCGTCTTTGCCACGCACTATCCCTTCGTCAACTTCCCGGGGCTCTATTTCGCAAGACTGCATCAGGAGCGTTCCTATGTGCTTGCGCTCGAGAATGTGCCTCAGCTAAACGGAATGTACCTCGGCGCAGATGGCGGCAAGTTCTCCTTTCGACGCTTCGGCGACTACCTCCTCCTCGGCGGCGGAGGACACCGCACGGGCGAGCATAGCGAAGGGGGCAGCTATGCAATCTGCGCGCGCGCCAAAGAGTGGTTTCCGAACAGCCGCTCGATCGTGCACTGGTCGGCACAGGACTGCATGAGCATCGACGAGCGCCCCTATGTCGGGCGATACGCGCCGTCGAAGGATTACTGATATGTCGCGACAGGCTTTCGCAAGTGGGGGATGACGGGCTCGATGATCGCAGCCCGTCTGCTTGTCGAGCAGATCTGCGGAGACGCACGCGCGTCGACCGACGAAAAGTTACAGCTTGCTCCCTACGCATCGCTCTTTTCGCCTGCTCGCTTTGCGATCAGCGACATCGGGGGCATCGCCAAGGAGTGCGGTCAGTCGGCGAAGGGATTATTAAGGCGCATCTTCTCTCTCCCGCAGTCGACCGCCGACGAACTCGAGAAAGGTCATGGCGGCATCGTCTGGCTGAACGGGCACAGGGCAGGCGTCTACAAGGATGAAACGGGCAAGCTTTACGCGATCGAGCCCAAATGCCCGCATCTCGGCTGTGCGCTCGAGTGGAACCCCGACGAGAAAAGCTGGGACTGCCCTTGCCACGGCTCACGCTTCGACTATGAGGGACGGCTGATCGATAACCCCGCCCAGAAGGACCTCCCGCCTGCGAAAAGATGAAATTTTATAACAAATCAGAATTCATTAGGCAAATGAGAACCTTCGTAGGGGCGATTCGTTCGACTTCGGCGAAGACGAATGTCGTTCGCCCCTACGAGGTTGTGCGACGTCTTGCATCCATTCTGCCACAAAAATCGCCCCTTGACAAGACATCCCGTCAAGGGGCGAGGCTATTTCGTTACGCCTTCTCACCCAGCCGCTCAAGCGCTTCGATGCAGTCCGTGTTCTTGCGTTCGGCGCCGAGGCGGTAGTATTCGATCGCCTTTTTCATGTTCTTGCGGACGCCCTCGCCCTTTTCGTAGAGCTCGCCCAAATTAGCACAGGCGTACGAATCCACCTTTTCGATGGCGGCTTTGTAGCATTCAATCGCCTTTGGGATATCCTTCTTGACCCCCCTGCCCGTTGCGGTAGCGCTCACCCAAATTGTTGAGCGCGCCCGAATGACCCTGCGCGGCGGGGAGGGTGTACCAATGCAAAGCTTGCACATAGTCGCGCTCCACTGCTACTCCGTTGTGATAGTAATATCCCAGACGGTTCTGCGCATCGGCATATCCTTGCTCGGCAGAGAGCGTAAAGTAATGGAGGGCTTTTTCGTAGCTCTGTTCAACGCCTCTGCCGTACTCATAGCAGACGCCGAGATTGTTTTGCGCATCGGCGTATTCCTGTTCGGCGGAGAGGGAATACCAATGAACCGCTTTTGCGTAATCTTGTTCCACGCCCTTGGGATGCTCATAGCAGGTGCCCAAATTATATTGCGCAACGGCATCGCCCTGCTCGGCGGCAAGGGTATAGCACTTGACCGCTTCCTCATAGCTTTGCATAGCGCCTCTGCCGTGTTCGTAGCAGGCGCCGAGATTGTTTTGCGCAACGGCATCACCCTGCTCGGCGGCAAGCGTGTAGTATTCGACCGCCTTCTCGTAGTCCTGATCGACGCCGTATCCGTATTCATAGCAGAGCCCCAAATTATCCTGCGCCTGTGCGTGCCCTTGCTCGGCGGGGAGGGTATAGCACTTGACCGCTTCCTCGTAGCTTTGCATAGCGCCTTTGCCGTGCTCGTAGCAGACACCGAGATTGGTCAGCGCATGGGCGTTCCCCTGTTCGGCGGCGAGCATGAAACAGCGGACTGCCTCCGATGCGTCCCGATCTACGCCGAAGCCGCCGAGCGCGCAGAGACCTGACTGATATTGCCCTTCGGCATTGCCTTCTTCGGCGGCAATGCGATACCATTTTGCCGCGTCGCTATAAATGCCCGCCTCGCGGTATTGGTTGCCCTTGAGGAGCGCCTCCGAGTAGCCGTCGAAGCCGTCGTGGGTTGCAAATGCTTCATCCTCGACTTCGTCATCCACGAGTTCTGCCAAAATCGTTTTTCCCTCGGCAGTGTCCCAAATGCAGACGCCCGCCTTCAATGTCAGAGCGGAGATCGTCTTCCAAAAAGAGGGAAGGGACGTGTCATCGAGCCGCACGATCAGCAGTCGCTTGTTCAGTTCCCTCGCAAATGCGACGTCGCTTCGAAAATCCTCCGATTCGAGCGCACTTTTGGAGGCAAACGCCACCACCGCAGCCGCCTGCATGAGCCGAGCGGTCGCGTATTCATCGTCAGCGCACTAATTGTACCATAGTTTAACCGAACGCTCGCTCAGCATTGCGAGCTGAGCGGTCACAGCCCCCGATCGCTTTCGTCAAAGCAGATATAGACAAAGGGCTCTCTTCCTTCGTAAAGGGGAATCGATGAGTAAGTCATGATTGTACCTCCGTTGTAAATGAGCATGGCAAGTGCGTCTCCTGTTTACCTCCATTTTACCACATAATTTTCCCAAATGCAAGCAAACCCTCCCGCTTTTGCGGGAGGTTAGGGAGTATGGATTTTGTTCCGATTCTTGTTTTAGCGAAATGAACATATCTTCGTTTCGTCGAAACGGTCTGCAGCAATCTATGTAGGGACAGGCGTCCTCGACTGTCCGTTCGCGGGAATATCGCTTGTTTCATCTCGACAGCGCCCCTTCGTTTCGGACAGTTGAGGACGCCTGTCCCTACGGGGCTGTGCGAACATATCACCCAAACACCTCAAATGCCCCCACCACGCGGAACATATCCTCCTCCACCTTATCCCGCCCGTAGGCATCGAGAAAGCGCTCGACGTAGGCGTCGGTTTTCAGATTATACCGAAGCGACCACACGCCCCAGTAAAGGTCGATATGCCGATCGCCCACCCCGCCGTTGCCGAGGTCGATGAAGCCGCTGAACGACCAGTCGTCGAGCATCACGTTGGGCAGGCAGTAGTCGCCGTGCAGGAGGGTGTCGCGCTTCAGTAGATGACCGTCACGATCGATCACAGCCCACGCCTCATCGGGGGTGCGGTAATCGCCGAAGCCTTTCGCATAGCTCAGATCGCACGCGCCTGACTTATAATTTTCCTCGGCGGTGGCATAATAACGCTCGCGGTGGTCGAAGGGACAGTCGGGGCAGTCCTCCTCATGGAGCATCCGCAGGCGCTCGCCGAGCAGTGCCGCCAGCTCTTTCGGGTCGGCAAGATAGCGCGCGTTGGTACAATCCTCGCCCGCGACCCGCTCGGTCAGCATCCAATCGTGCCCCAGATGCCCCATGCGATAGTCGCAGAGCCTTGCCGCAAGCCCCTTTGCGTGAAAGTATTCGGTGAGCACCGCCTCCCGTTCGAGCGAACGGGGGGACGCCGATTTCAGGTAGTATCCGCCGTCGCGGTCGATGAACCACACGCGTGCATCGGGTGAGCAGGAACTGTCGTAGATGTCCGCATCTGATAGCAGCTCGTGAAATGCCGCAGGAAAGTCCTCGAGATTCAGGGTAATGCGTTTGCGTTCCATGTGTTCGCTCCTTTGCCGCTTTTTTCTTTATTATATAATAATTTCACGCCAAAATCAAGCAAAATTCACCTTGACGGGCACTATTTTCTGTGTTACAATGAATTTGTCCAAATTCCGAATGAAAAAGGAGCTACTCATGATCAAAAAAATGCCCAAATGGCTGAAGATCACCGCCATCGTGCTCGCATCGATCCTGCTCGTCTACGCGATCATCTTCATCTTCCCCTGCCCGAACAATTTTGCCCTCGACAATCCCATGCGCAAGGAGGGCGAGATGCCCATTCTCATCGCCCACGGCGGCGGCAACAAGGAATTCCCCGACAACACCCTCGAAGCCTTCTACAATGCCTACAGCGTCGACAGCCGCGTGATGATGGAGACCGACGTCAGCATCACGAAGGACGGCGTGGTCATCCTCTCGCACGACACCACCCTCGACCGCAAGACCAACGTCACGGGTGCGATCGCTGACTGGAACTACAGCGACCTCATCGCCCAGAAGATCGACTTTGGCTACACCAACCCGACCGACGATGACGATCGACTTTCGGGCGAGCGCGTCCACTTCACCGACGAAAACGGCGTCGCAAAATACCCCACCGACGTGAGCTACCCCGAAGGGATCGAGCCGCGCGACGAAACCGTCTTTCTCGCGACCACCTTGGAGGAGCTGCTCGCCAGCTTCCCGAACAATCGCATCAACGTCGAGATCAAGCAGTCGGGCGAGCTCGGACTGCGCGCGCTCGCGGCGGTCATTGAGCTGGTCGAGCTTTACGATGCCTTCGACTGCGTCGTGCTCGCCAGCTTCCACGAGGAGATCTACGACGAATTTCAGCGGCTTCAGAAAGAAGGGGAAGTGCCCGAGACCTTCATGTATTCGCCCGCCTACGACGCATCGACCGTCTTCGTGGTCGAGACCCTGCTCGGCGTAGACCTATTCTTCCCCGACAAGCTCTGCGTCTTCCAAGTACCCATGGAGGAAAAGGGCTTCAATCTTGCCACCAAGCATTTCGTGAACACTGCCCACCGACACAATTTTGCCGTCCACTACTGGACGATCAACGATGTCGAAGACATGAAGCAACTCATCGACATCGGCGCAGACGGCATCATGACCGACTATCCGCACCGCCTGAAAGAAGTCTACGACAGCTACAATGCCCAATGATGACAAATCCCGCCGATGCCTCCGCGCTGTCGTGCGTATTTTTGCGCCGTTGCGCTGACAGTATGAAAAAAATGCGCCCAAAATCTTGATTTTTTATGGGAATTGGTATATAATAGTAGCATTAGTGAGACGAAAGGACTTTATTCCCATGAACAAAGTGTACATCCCCGACGGTTACCGCCCTCAGCTTGACGCCTACAACACACAAAAGGCGATCGCTTACATCAAACAGACCTTTCAGCAGGAGTTTTCGGACGCCCTCAACCTAAAGCGTGTCTCTGCACCCCTCTTTGTCACCGAGGAGTCAGGTCTCAACGACAATCTGAACGGCTACGAACGCCCCGTTTCCTTTGACGTGCCCGCAGTGGGCAGAGAAGCGCAGGTCGTCCATTCGCTTGCAAAATGGAAGCGCATGGCACTGAAAAAGTACAATTTCGCGGTCGGCGGCGGTCTTTACAC
>CAYRQA010000110.1:0-6033 GCA_964426285.1 uncultured Lachnospiraceae bacterium
GGGAGGTGGCACGCGAAGCGTGACGGAAGGAGTCCGCTTCGCTTTGAAATCAGCCGTACTCGATCGCAACGCAGGCTCCCTCACCCGCTTCGCGGGAGCTCCCTCTCGGAGGGAGCCTTGTATAGAGCGTTCGTGCAGTTACCGATTTTTTAGGACAAAACAGCCCTCTGATGCTATGTCAGAGGGCTATTTTTAGTTCGGATAGCGTGTTTTTTGATCGGTCTCGCCTACGATGTAGTCGACGCTTACCTTGTAGAAGCGCGCGAGCGTGATGAGATGCCGCACGGGAATTTCGTTAATTCCCTTCTCGTAACGGGAATAGACCTGCTGTGTGGTTTTGAGCAGGTTTGCGACAAATTCCTGCTTCAGATCGTTGTCCTCCCGCAGTTCACGGATTCGCTCTACATATGTTTTCATGCCATCACCCTTAAATAATTTATCATACACTACATTTAATGTATTGACAATACATCATATGTGGTGTATAATGTGGGTATGTTCATAAAAAACATGAGCTATTTTGAAAGGAAGGACAAAAAAATGAAAAAACGCACACTACTGGCACTGCTTCTTATCTCGGCGGCACTGCTCGTCGGATGCTCGGTGAACGAGGTCGAGGACGACGAGGATGATGACGACAAGGAAAAGCAGGTAGAAAAGACCTCCCCAGAGGACGGAGACGGCACGGGTGTCTCCACTACCGCTGCGCCCGATCAGCCCGATGAGCCTGCCGCCGACGAATCGGTTCAGGCATTCACTCAGCTTGTCATCGACAGCGAATACGCCAATGCGATCGAATATTACAACACCAACCTCGTCGGCAACTATGAGCTCGAAATGGGCGCACAGAACGGAATCATGGATCTGTGCACCGACGTCAACGAAAAGATCCTGTCGGGCGAATACGACGAAAAGACCGCCAATAACAAGATCGGCGTGCTCAACAAAGTCGTAGACGGCATCGGCGTTACACCCGACGGCTATCAGGATGCAGTTGAAGCAATTGAGTTTTCGCTTGAATCGAAGGCAGCCTATACCGCCGCAGCCGACCTTGAAACGCTGAAGAACTATACCAACGCGATTGAGCAGTACAAGCTGGTTATCGAGAGCGACTCGAACTATGCCTCCGCACAGGAAGCGATCGAGCGCTGCACCGAAACGCTCAAGAGCGAAGCGCTTGCCGAAGCAGAAGAACTGGTCGGTGAAAACGATTACATCGGCGCGATCAACGTGCTGAGCGAAGCATTCAAAGCACTGCCCGAAGAGAGCGACTTGCAAGCGAAGATCACCGTTTACGAAAAGTCGTACATCAGCCACGTGCTTTCCGAAGCGGATGACGCATTCGTGACCCCCGCAACCGACTACAAAGCAGCGCTGAGCATCATCAACGCAGGTTTGCAGTACTACCCCGAGGACGCGGGCTTGCTTGAGAAGAAGGATTATTATGCGTCGTATGCGCCGGTTTCCGTGTACGATATGACTGCCGTTCGCGGAACGATCGATAAGCGTTCCTCTAAAACAGACATCTATCAAAATGACTTCAACGATTGCTTCGCTATAAGCTCATTGGCAAAACAGAATGATATTACGTTTGACCTCAATAAGAAATACAACACCTTTTCCTTTACAGTTTTCGGAATGTGCGACACAAATACGACCTATTACGGAAGGGTGTATATCTACGGAGATAATGTTCTTCTCTATCAAAAAGAATCAATTGCGTCTAACGCCATCCGTCCTTTCGACATAACAGTTGATGTCAGCGGCGTATCGGAACTGAGAATCGTATTGGAACGCGACACCGCAGGCTTTGATTGCATCGGTATGACCAATATGTACCTTCAAAAGACCGTCAAATAACCTTCCCTTCCCCGCCGAAAACGGCGGGGATTTTTGCATATAAAAACCGATGCCGACGAGTATTCGTCGGCATTTTAATAAAGTTTTTGGAGTTCCAAGAACTTTTTTTCAAAAAGGTTCTTGGCGGGGGTTCGGGGGCAGAGCCCCCGATTAGTGGCATCCGCCGCAGGTCGAGCAGTCATGGGTGCACTCGGAGGGCATTTTGCCCGTGACCTGTGCGATGATAGTCGACTGGACGCGACCGATGAGTGTGTTCATCTCAGTCTCGGCGGCTTCGTAGGCTTTGTAGAGCTCGTGTTCGGTGATGAAGGTGTAGAGCTCATTCAGGCGGTCGTCGATGCGGGCGATCACATCCCCGTCGGGTTCATTTTGGCTTGCCATTGCAGCCTGCTGCTGGATCTGGTATTCCATGAGGGCATTGTTGATCTCGGTCGATGCTTCGTATGCCTTTTTCGCTTCGAGGAAGCGGACGCCTGCGGGCGATTCTTTGATTTGGGTGCCGATCAGGGCGGCAAGTTCCATGATTTCCATTGTGTGTACCTCTTTTCTTTGGTTTTCTATTGTTTGTTTGTGGAAATGGGTTAGTTTGTGAGGAATAGGTTCAAATTCCGCTGAAGCGGAATTTGTTCTATCCGAGAGGGGCGAAACCATCTCAGACGCCGAAGGTTTCGCCCCTCTCGGGCTCTCCCCACTTCCTTGGCTATGCCATCTGTGGGAATATTTATTGAATGGGAACAACTTTGTTCGCAAGGCAAATGACGCGTACTGCGCTTTTGCCATTCCCAGCGAGAAGTGCAGAGCGAGTATTCGCTCTGCTTATTAAAAGTTCTTTGCGTCGCTTTCTTTCAAGAAAGCGACTGGGGTGCAGGGGCAGAGCCCCTGCTTAGTCCTGCGACTTCAGCTCCTCCAGTGCCTTAGCGAGCTGATCGGGGCAGGATGTGCCTCTGCCGCGGCAGTCGATGCCCGAGAGCTTGGTGATGGCGTCGTCGACCTTCATGCCGACCACGAGTGCAGCCACGCCCTGCGTGTTGCCGTGGCAACCGCCGACGAAAGTGCAGGTAACGACGGTATCGTCCTCTACTTCGATGTGGATCTCTCGGGAGCAAACGCCCTGGGTTTTGTAATTCAGTGTTTTCATAATAATCTCCTTTGCCGCGGATGCGGCGTATTTTCCACGGACAGGTCCGCAGTAGTCATGTATTTTATTGTTCAAGGGGCAGTTCGGGCAGTTCGCGGTAAGCACCGATGAGTGTATAGCCCGAATAGCCGATTTCAAGGTAGGCAAGCAGTGCCGAACGGCTCGCTTCGTCGGCGGAAAAAGTCAGCCGATAGAGCGCCGCACGGTTGGCTCTGCTACTGCACAGACGGCAATCGAGCAGCCGTGCACCCATGTGCTCTGCCGCAAGCAGGAGCGCCCAGAGCGCCTCCCCTTCGGCGGTGATCTCAAGCCCGATGCGGTCGGCACCGGGATAACGGCCGCCCGTGAGCCGACAGGGGGACGCCGCAAGCAGTGCAAAGCGGATCCATTCGCCGCCATCGTCGCCCTCCTCGCTGTCATCGGTGAGCTTTAGGGAGCAGGTCAGCAGCACGAAGAGGCTGTAGCGATCGATCATCTGCTCGAATCGGTCCATCGCACCGTCGCGCGCACTTTCGATCGGCAGGATGCAGAAATCGGCGTTGCCTTCGCTGACTTCCTCGCAGGCGGCGGTGTAATCCTCGACGGGGCGCGCCGAAGCGCTCCCCAAGCCCTCCGAAAATGCCGCAAATGCGCGGTCGGCATAGAGATTGCCAAAGTGGGCGATAGTGAAGCCTTCCCCGAAGAGCGGCTCGCAGTCGGGGAGGGGCATCGGATCGGCTGCCGAAGCCCATTCGCGGGCAAGCATCAGCCGACTGTGCAGATCGAGCTCGGGGTAGAGAGCAGACAGGGGGCTGTCGCCCTCTTCCCTGCGCCGGCTCAGCGCTCCCATGAGCGCCCGATAGCCTTCGGCGATCTGCTCGCGCGGTGCGCCCTCTCTCAAAAGCAGGCGGCCAAGCTCCTTTAAATGCGCGTAGCGCAGTTCCCTGCCTTCGGCGAGCGCCGCCTCGGCAGAGCGGAGGTTTTCGGCGATGACCTCTACCTTGTCCATATCAGTCCTGTGCGATCGCGTCGCCGAGGGTCTTGTAGCTCTGGCTGAGGAAGATTTTCAGCTCGTCTGCCGTCAGCTGACGCTGGGCGAGCAGAGAGAGCGACCAAATCTGCGCCGCCGCTGCCTGCTTGGTCTCACCGTCGGCAAGCGCAGACAGCTTGCGGATGAGCGGCGATGCACTGTTGAGCACGAGCGTCGCTTCGGCAAGCCCCGAGGGCATCTTGTCGATCGAACGGCTGTAGTAGCGCATCATGTCCTCGTAGCGTCTCGACTCCTCGGACAGGTTGAGCAGTGCGGGCACGCTCTCGTCGGCGAGTGCCTCAAAGGTAACTTTCAGCTTATCATTGCCGCTGACCGCTTTGAAGAGCGCTTCAAGCGCCTCGTCGCGCATGACCTCGCCGTCGCCCTTGAGCGCATCGGCGACGTCGGCATCGATGCGCAGGAATTTGCACTTTTTCTGATCCTCGATGAGGTTCATGAACTGCATCTCAAGCGGACCGTTCAGCAGCTCGACTGCGATGCCCTGCCCCTCGAAGAGCGAGATATACTGTGCCTGCGAGACCTTGTCGGTCGCGTAGTAGAGCTTGCCCTCGTGCTTTTCTTTGGCGGCTTCGAGCGCTTCATCGACCGTCACGAACTTGTCGTCGCAGGTCGCCAGCAGAAGTGCGTTTGCCACACGGTCGTAGAACTTCTTGTCCTTGAGACAGCCGTATTCGACGAAGAGCTTGATGTCGTCCCAGAACCCCTCGTACTTTTCGCGCTCGAGACTAAAGAGCGAATTCAGCTTGTCTGCCACCTTTTTGACGATATGCGCCGAGATCCTCGATACGTACCCGCTGTTTTGCAGGTAAGAACGCGACACGTTAAGCGGCAGTTCGGGGCAATCGAGCACACCGCGGAGCATGAGCAGGTACTCGGGAATGACTTCCTTAATATTATCTGCCACGAAGACCTGGTTGTAGTAGAGCTTGACCTGCCCTTCAAGGTTGTCATATTCACTACGCAGGGGCGGGAAATAGAGGATGCCCTTGAAATTGAGGGGATAATCGGCGTTGATGTGAACCCAGAAGAGGGGGTCGCGCCAGTCGGAGAAGACTTTGTGGTAAAACTGCTTATACTCCTCCTCAGTGCAGTCGGAGGGGTTCTTCATCCAGAGCGGGGTGGTGTCGTTGACAGGCTCGGGCTGTATAACGTTGCCTTCCTCATCTTTTTCGGGCTCGCCGCCGTCCTCGAAGAAGATGGCGACCGGCATGAATGCACAGTATTTGTCGAGTACCACACGCAGTTTCATGCTATCAAGGTATTCTTCCCCCTCCTCGGAGAGGTGAAGCACGACCGACGTGCCTCTTTCGCGGTCGTCGGCAGGCTCCATCGTATAGCTGCCACCCTCGTCACAGCTCCAGTGGACGGTGGGCGCGCCCGTATAGGACTTCGACCAAACCTCGACGGTATCGGCGACCATGAATGCCGAGTAGAAGCCGAGACCGAAGTGCCCGATGATGCCGCTCTTGTCGTCGCCCTGCTCGTATTTTTGGATGAACTCCATCGCACCCGACAGGGCGATGTTGCAGATGTAGCGCTCGACCTCCTCCGCCGACATACCGATGCCGTTATCGGTCACGGTGAGGGTCTTTTCGTCCTTGTCGAGGGCGACTGTGATCTTGTACGCCGCGTCGTCCTCCTCGATCTCACCGAGCGAGATCAACCGTTTGAGCTTGGTCACCGCATCGCAGGCGTTCGAGACCAGCTCGCGCAAGAAGATCTCCTTCTCCGAGTAGAGCCATTTCTTGATAACCGGGAATATATGCTCGGTTTCGACCGAGATGCCGCCGTTTTTGGCGGTAAATTCATTTGCCACTTTAAATACACCTTCTGTACGAATATTTGGATAGTTTTCCACTATTTATTTTAACCCATTGCAGCCCTTTTGTCAATCATTTCCCGTCGAATTTTACAAATTTCCAACAGAATTGATAGTCGTTTATATTTCGGAGACAAATCCCGAATGAAGGGGGCACGGTGAATCCGCATTCGAAGCGTGATATGT
>CAYRQA010000111.1:0-5917 GCA_964426285.1 uncultured Lachnospiraceae bacterium
GTCCTCCCCCTTACGAGATAAATTTATTCCTTAATAATATCGTCAAATTTTGCATTTACGACGCTTGCAAGGTCGTTCGGTGCAAGGATGATCTGCGCGCCGATGCGCCCGCCGCTGATGATGATCTCACCGAAGTCGAGCGCTGAACGGTGGATGACCGTCGGATAGAGCTTTTTCATGCCGATCGGCGTACAGCCGCCGCGAATGTAGCCTGTGATGCGGTTGATATCCTTCACATGGATCATCTCGACCGACTTTTCACCGACCGCACGCGCGCATTTTTTGAGATCAAGCTCCTCGGCGATCGGTACGACAAAGACGTAGTAGCCACCGCTCTTCCCTGCCGTCACGAGCGTCTTGAAGGAGCTTTCGTAGGGCTGTCCGAGCTGATCGGCAACGCTCACACCGTCGATAAACTCGTCGCACTCGTAGAGATTGACCTTGTGGGCGATCTTTTTTGCCTCAAGCTGACGCATGGCGTTGGTTTTTACTTCTTTTCCCATTTTTTCTGTGCTCCGCTGTGATAGGGCTTGTCCGATCTGCGAAAATTCGGCTGATCGTCCTGTTTTTTGAAAAACTGATAGTAATTGCACTTGATCATCCCGTTGTAGAGCTTGCGCACCTTGTCTGCACGGCGACCGTAGAGCCGTTCGAAGCCCTCATGTGAGGTCAGTACATAGATCTGCCACGCATCGAGAGTCTTGAAATGAGCGCCCATCGTGCGGTAAAGCGCTTCGGTCTGCTCCATGGTGAATAGTCGCTCGCCGTACGGGGGATTGCAGACGATCGTACCGCGGCGACCGCCCGTTTTGATCTCGAGTGCATCACGCTGAAATGCCTTTACCCATTGAGTGACCCCTGCTCTGCGGCAGTTTTCCTTGGTCAACTCAACGGCGGCAGGATCAATATCGGAAGCGTAGGCTTCGAAGGTGCAGTCCGATTTCACGAGCGAGCGAGCTTCCTCCCTTGCATCCTTCCAGATCGAGCGGTCGAACTGCGCAAATCGCTCTGCCGCGAAAGTGCGGTTGAGACCGGGGGCGATGTTCGCCATTTTGAGTGCCGCTTCAATGGCGATCGTGCCGCTGCCGCACATGGGATCCCAGAAGAGCACGTCCTCTCTCGGACGTGCGATGGTCACCAGCGCCGCCGCAAGTGTTTCACGCAGCGGTGCCGCATTCGACTGCGGGCGGTAGCCTCGCTTGTGCAGCGTGATCCCGCTCGTATCGATCATCAGCGTCACACGGTCACGAAGCAGGAAGAATTCGATCGGATAAGTGACGCCCGTTTCATCGAACCAGCTCACATGATAGACCGACGACAGTCGGTTGACGATCGCTTTTTTGATGATCGACTGACAGTCGGGCAGGCTGAAGAGCTTACTCTTGATCGAATGCCCTGTCACGGGGAAGCAATCCTGCTTGCTGATCCAGTTTTCCCAAGGGAGCATTTTCGTCTCTTGGAAGAGCGCCTCGAAGCTGTCTGCTTCAAAGCTGCCGATCGAGACGAATAGCCTCTCTGCATAGCGCAGCCACAGATTACAGCGCGACACGGCGGCAGCGTCCCCCACAAAGGTAACTCTGCCGTCGATCGTATCGATGCGCCGATAACCGAGCGCTTCTATTTCCTCGCCCAATAATTTTTCAAGTCCAAACAGACAGGTTGCCACATAAGTTATCTGTTCTGCCATTTTTGCCGTCCTTTCGCAGGATCAATCGCCCTGCAGTGATTTTACAAAACCGTTGACATCTGCTGAACAGATGTCGCCGCCGATCACCGTGTTGCGGTAGATCAGGAGGTTGGCGTAAACTACGCCGTCGTATTCGGGATAATTGGTCACCTTGTAGGTATAGCGCATCACTTCCTTGCGCTTATACCGAGATAGGTCGAGCCCGAGCTCCTTTTGAAGGTTGTTGTACTCCATGAATACAGCATCGAACTCGTCGGGAATGGTGACCGCGACCTCCTCGACCGCTTTTTCGGAGACCTGCCATCCGAACTGGGTCAGAAAGTTCATTCTGTCCTCGTTGGTTTTGATCTTGCTGAAGTTCACCGTCTCGGATGCCGAAACCGACATGGGCTCGTAGGAAGGCACGAGCAGGATCAATGCCGTGAGCAGACTGACCGACAGGAGCATGATCGCCGCGAATCGGATACTGGAGGCTTTCACCGAATAAACAAACATGAATACCATCCTTTCCATAATGACCCCGCTTGGGGGTGTCGTGTAGATGTTACACTATATGGAAAGGCGGGCATGATTATGCCAGTCCTTCTTATGAAGGGCGATTTTTTGCTTTTTTCCTTTGCGATATACGGTGAGTTCGTCGGTTGTGAGCGCAAACGACCATTGCTCGTATTTTCTAGCTTTTCGGGTCGGTAGAAACCGTGAAAGCGGACAAAGAATGCCCTTTTCGCTATCCCACACCCGAAACTCTTCCCACTGCCATTCAAAGCCGTCCCCGTTCGCCCGCACGCACAGACTGACCGACAGATAAGTGCCCGCCGTTTGGGCGGTCAGCGTAAAGTACCAGCGTTCGGGGATCTGATGAAGTCTTCGCCTCTTGCCGCTTGCACGGAGCGCCGATTCTTCGGCGGCAAGTGCAGGCAGACGCTCCCGTTCAAGCCAAACGAGGAAGCAAGAGAGTGCTTTGCGATAGCAATGCTCGATCTTGGGTAATTCAGGCATCGGATCGAGCGAGATGATGCACTCGATCAGAGCGCCATTTTTTGAAAACAAACGCCGCTCGGTCGTAGATTTGTCGCCCATCGGAAGGCTCCTTTCGCATATATGCTTTCCATTCTATGCGAAAATACCATTTGTCATACCCTGCGACCACTATCAAAAGATAAATAAGCGCAGCCAAAGCCACGCTTACGTTGAAGTGCAGTAAGTATCGAGCAGGTCACCGAGGTAGGTATAGCGTTTGCTGAACTTGCCATCGAGCAGCATTGCCCGTAGTTCGTCGGTCGAAATCATCTTCGCGTCGCTGACTTCTTCCTTTTGGAGCACCATTTCCTTCAGATCGAAATTCTGGCGGAATACCCACACGTCGCAGAGCGCTTTCGCTCCCTTCGGATAGTTGCGTTTGTAACGACAGAAGAGCTGACCGGCACTTGGATCGAGGGTGAGCCCAAGTTCCTCGTGCACTTCTCTGAGTGCCGCCTCGAGCGAACCTTCGCCCCGCTGTACACAGCCGCCGGTGCATTCCCATGCGCCTTCGAAGGGCTTGCCCTTTTGCCGTCTTGAAATGATGACCTCATTTTTGTCATTGAAGATCCAGACGTAGACGACCATGTGGTACTCAAAATCGCGCAGATCGTGCTTGCCACGCACCGATACCCTGCCTGTGATCTTGTTACCTGCTCCATCGTAGACATCCCACAGCTCCCGCATAGGCTCACCTTCCTTTCAGTCGCATTGAATTTTTTTTATTGTACCATATAATCGCCGATTAGTCAATCTTTTTTTGGAAAAAAACAGCGAATGAGACAAAAAATAGTTGAATCTTGAGATAATTCGATTCCAAAATCAAAAAAATATGCTATAATATAAATACAATCAAAATCTGTTACACATATTCGTTTTTTTCTTGACTATTAGTTATGAAGAGCATTCTCAGGCTATACGGAAGGAGGCGTGTTATGGAACTGAAAAGGGATGAAACGGTATTCTCCCCAATGAGTGACGACGAGATCATCAAGCTATATTGGATGCGCAACGAAAATGCCATAATAGAGACTGAACTCAAATACAGGAACTATTTATTCTCCGTTGCCTATCACATTGTCCACGATCATCTTGATTGCGAAGAATGCCTGAACGACACCTATATGGGTGCATGGAATGCAATGCCGCCGTCCAGACCCCATAATCTGAAAGCATTTCTCACAACGATCATGCGCAGGATAGCCGTCAATCGGTATCACAAAAACACTCGAAAGAAAAGCATCCCGACCGAAATGACCGTATCCCTATCCGAGCTTGAAGGTGTTTTATTCAATGACGGGGACGTCGATGACCGATTCGATGCCAAACGGCTTGGGAAAGTCATCAGCGACTACATACGCACACTTTCCGCTCACAGAAGATTCATCTTTATGAGCAGATACTACGTTGCCGAGCCTGTTGACACGATCGCAGATGAGCTTGGTCTAAGCCGATCAACGATCCAAAAGGAGCTTGCCGCCATCAAAAGCGGTCTTAAAGAAATACTGGAAAGTGAGGGTTATTCGATATGAAGAAAGAGGAATGGAACGAAGGGTTAAATCATATTGATCCCGACCTCGTTGATGATTATATCATTCAAAAGGACAAGCTTGTCCAAAAGAAAGCAAGCAAATCCATTCGGCGCAAAAGTCGCACTGCGCTACTGATCGCCGCATCCTTCCTTCTGATCGTCGCACTTGTGTCATCCGCAGTGATTACTTCGAGGCGCAATACGAATTCGACCCCCGATGTCCCATGAGCAGCATACAATCGCCGTCTGATGGTCCGAAATATTACGGAAGCGAATTTAGTGTGGGAAGCACCTCGAGCTCCTCGGGAGACCCCAACACATCGGGCATCTCGGTGATCGCCCGCCTGAAGGAAACGCTCCCCGACACCTATACTTTTTTCGACGATTGGAGCCAGAATGAATTCCGTCTGCTCAAAATGGAGACCGTGACACTGCTTAACGGGATCGAGATGACCGATGAATTCTACTACATTGATCCCGATAGACTTTATGACCGATTTTTCGGTGTACCACTCATTCGTCCTGAAAGACATAGGCCAGTACGGATATGAGTATTCGGTTCTTTACAATGCAACGCAGGCGTGTGCAGAACAGCTCGATCGTGTGCTTTTCGGTTATATTAATATTTACAATCACTACATGAGTACAAATATGATGGCGTTTGACGAGAACGGTCTGCTCGACAAACGGCTTTGGAAATCGAACGAAGCGTGGAAGGACGCTACCCAATCGGTCGATCAGTATCCTGAGTATTACCCTGAAACGCTCGAGCAAGCAATCGAGATGCTCGAACAGAAATATTCGGAATACGAGCATGATACATATTACGTACATCTGCTCGAAGATGTCACGGGACCCGCTAAAGAAGCGCTTGATTATATCAAATCTTTAGATAACGGTCTATTTGTACCCAATGAAGATGGGTTCAAACTGTATTATGTCCCCGAAATACAGCTATCCTGCCGACGATTTATCAACGGCTTCCCGACCAATGAAACGCTGATGATCTATGCAGACAGCGTCAAATTCTCCGAAGCTCGCTTTTCCGAAGAAGACGATCATTCCCTTCCCGATCTTACTTCTGCCATCGCATCGGTTGTTGCATCATTTGAAGACGGTCAGATCTCGCCGCCACACATCAAAAATTACAAAGAGCTGACTCAAGCCTCCTACGGTATTTTCGGATGGTATGCCAAAACCGATGACGAAGTGCTTGGCATCGTGCGTGTGACCTTGTGTTATCGGAGTGAGAATAGGGAGTTGTATTATGACGACGTATATTATGTTGTTGAATACGGATCGGAAAACTGCAAGCCGATCGAACGCGATACCCTGCTTGAAAAGCTGGATACGCTCGGCACAGACTATATTTTCACCGGCGAATATGACCAAAACGGTAAAATTTAAAGTAGGAACTATCCTTAACACACATAGTAAACGCAAAAAACCTCGTCAAAGACGAGGTTTTTTATGATCGTAGGAATACAAGCTTTTTCCCACCCACCCGCCGTCGAGGCGGATTTCATCCAACGAGGTTGGATTTCATCGTCGAAGACGATTTCACCCACCCGACAGGGTGGATTTAGTTGAAAACGACAGATTCCTGTCGGAATCTGTCGTTTTCTGGTACGGATATTCATAAGGGATTTGGTGAAAATCAAGTATTCCTGCGGTTGAAC
>CAYRQA010000112.1:0-5763 GCA_964426285.1 uncultured Lachnospiraceae bacterium
GGATTGTCGAAACCGTTTGACATCGAAAAAGGAGCGTCGCGCGACGCTCCTTTTTTTACCCATTCACCGCGAATTCCAAAAACCGCTTGATATGCTCGTCCCAGTAATCCCATCTGTGTCCGCCCGGGTGCTCCTCGTAAACGTAGCCGAAGGGGTTGCCCTCGAAGCTGTTGAAGAAATCCCTCGTCTGGTGCGCGATGCCCAGCAGGTGGTCACTCTCGCCGATCGAGTGGAAGACGCGCGGGATCGGCTTCCCCTCGCTGATGATGCGGCGGGCGTTATTCCTCATATCCTCTTCCGAGCCTGCGATCACCTTTCTGTCGTAGCGAATATAGGCGCTCACGTCCTTTTCGGGGTCGAGGTGCATGGTGTCCGCGGGGATCATGTGGTCAAAGAAGCCTGCCGACAGACATCCGACCGCCGAATAGCGCTCGGGGCGTGCCATCGCCATCTTGAGTGCGCCGTTGCCCCCCATTGACAGCCCGCAGATGTAGTTATCCTCGCGGTCGAGTGAGAAGCCGAAGAAGTTGTGCATGATCATCGGGAGCTCGTCTGCGATGAAATCGAAGTAACGCAGTCCGTGCTGTTGGTTGCGATAGCCCGAGAAGCGTCCGTCGGGCATGACCACCGCTATGCCGAGTTCCTGAACATAGCGCTCGATCGAGGTGCGACGCTGCCAAGCCGTCTGATCGTCGCCGCTGCCGTGGAGCAGCCAGAGCACGGGGCGTTTGGGGGCTTTCTCCCCCTCCTTGGTCGATTTTTGCGGAAGGATGACCTCGCAAGCCACGTTCATGCCGAGCGTATTCGAGAAAATGTGTGCGTCTACCAGTGCCATATCAGCTCTCCTTTCTGCGCTTTGCGTCGATGAAGCGAAGGACGGATTGAATTTCGCCATCCCAGAAGCTCCAGTTGTGCGCGCCCGACTTTTCGACGTAGGTGAGATCGTATCCGAGCGCCTCGAGATGCACCTTCATACGGCGGTTGTCGGCATAGAGAAAATCCTCGGTGCCGCACGCCATATAGATTGAGGGAAGCGGACTTCCGTCCTCGCGGCGAAGCTTCGACAGATGGAAAAGGTCGTTATTCGAGCCGTCAAAATCCTCGATTTTGCCGAAAATATCGTAGAAAAGGTTCATATCGGGGGATTCGGGCTTGTGCAGCCATTTGGGATCGAATGCCCCCGACAGGGGGGCGGCGATCGAGAAGATTTCGGGATAGGTCAGCGCCAGCGCCAGTGAGCCGTAGCCGCCCATCGAGTTGCCCGCGAGATAGGTATCCTCGCGTTTGTGCGACATCCCGGGAAAAAAGCTGCGCACGATCTTGGGCAGTTCCTCACCGATATAGGAGCGAAAATGCGGACCGAACTTCATGTCGGTGTACCAGCCGAGCTGGGTCGAGGGCATCACGACGGCGATGCCCTGCTCGTCGGCGTAGCGCTCGATCGAGGTGCGGCGCGACCAGATGGTGTGGTCGTCGCTCATGCCGTGAAGCAGGAAGAGGGTGGGGTAAGTGTACCCGAACTCGCCCTCTCTGATGCCGATGTTGCCGCGTGTCCTCTGCGGAACGACGACGCTCACGGTGGTATCCGAGCCGAGCGCGTCGGAATGGAAGTTGATTTCCATGAAAGCCATAGGGTTGCCTCCTTTATGAGGTGGTTTGTTACTGTGTCTATTGTAGCACAAACGGGACGGTTTGTACAGGGGATTTGGGCGAAAATGTGAAAAAGGAGCGTCGAGGACGCTCCTTTTGACATTTCGTTCACTGATTCCGCGAAAAGCGCCTCGCATAGCCGCATTTTCGGCAGAGCGATTCGGCGGCTCGTCTGCATGAAAAGCCGTCATAGATCGCCTTCGCACGGGGGGAGGAGAGAATCTCGTCCAGCTCACGCTCGAACAGATTGCCAAGTGCGAGATTGCCGTCGGCATCGAGACAACAGGGCACGACTGTCCCGTCGCAGAGCACGCCGATCTGATTGCGAAGCCCATAGCAGAAGATATCCGCATCGGCAGGTACTTCGGGAGCATCGGGGTCGGGCCAGTCGAAATGCGCGCCCCATTCGAGAAAGAGGTGCGGGGCGAGCCGATAGCCGTTGCCGCGGCGCACCTTCGTCCATTCGCCCGGGAAGGCAGTGTGTAGCTTCCCGAGAATTGCCTCGTTCTCGGCTTCCTCTTTTGTCCCCAGATTCCACAGTCGGAGGGCGACAAAGCATCCCCTACGGGCTGCTTGGCGGGCAAAGTCGATGCAGTTTTCGAGGTAGGCTTCATCGGCGAAAGCGGAGTTGGCGGCAGGCGCGTGGAGCGAAATGCTGATCTTGTGGGGAAGGTTGTCGAGCAAAAGTGCCCCTTTTTCGGCAAGCAGCGAGCCGTTTGTGGTCAAAATGGGGGAAAACCCCTTGTTTTTTGCGATTTGGATGAATCGAGGGAGTAGCGGATGCAGGGTCGGCTCGCCCATGAGGTGAAAATAGAGGTATTCGATGCCGCGAAGGCGGTCGGTGAGCAGGTTGAACTCGTCCTCGGTCAGCGATCGCTTCGGGCGCGCGGTTTTATGGCAAAAATTGCAGGAAAGATTGCAGATATTGGTGATCTCGAGGTAGGCTTTGTTGATCATGGCGCTCTCCGTGTGTGTGTGTGTGTGTGTGTGGTGGTGGTGGGGGGGTGGGGATAGTATAGCATAAACGGGGTGGATTTGTCAAATGGGATGGAAAAAGGAGCGTCACGTGACGCTCCTTTTTGCGAGGTTCAAAACCGTTAATCTTTCTGTTCGACACATTTGATTTGCTTATAACACTCAACAACTACAGCGGCAGCTAAAAGTATCAATTCAACATAAGCAAGCACGCCCAACTCAACACCCACATAACGCCGCTCGCCGTGGTATTCAAAGGAATCTCGGTGTGCGTTTGCCGCAATAATCATAATTGCGTTCAAGACGAGCGTAATCGCAGGGAGCACGATGGTCGCTTTACTTCTTGTTAAGTTGTTTTCGTAGAATAGTTGCACGATGCAATAGACAACGGTCACGGCAAGCGCAACATAAAACAGCCAATAAATGATCGGACCGCCGCCGATTTGTTGAACGGTCATTAAATTATACAGGCTCATTTCTGTTTTGCCGATATTATCCAACAGAGTGTAAGTAATCCATGTGAACATACCATCGAGCATGGGCAATATTGCGGCTATAACTAATAATACAATTTGGGTTATGGATAATTTCTTTCTCATATTATGTTCCCTTTTGATTGTCTATTATTTCGAACTCTAACACTTGCATACCTTATTCGAAAAGCTGGGTATAATCAAATGTTTCCCCGTCCTTTTCAACATAATAGGTACTATGATTTTCATCCTCTACAATAACGTAAATTACGACATCGGAATAATTTTCAAACAAAGAGCTGAGTTCCTTGTAAACATCCTCACAAACGGTTTTGGCTCTGCTTATTTTCGCATATTCAGACAAATCCGATGTGGATAACACCGTTGCGCCGACGATATATGTTTGGACATCGTCTGTATATTCGCCATTATACTCACAGTTGTTGAGAGCTTCGTCATTCCACTTTGATACCAGTTCGTCTGCCATTTCGACAGCTTCCTCCAAAGTATCAGGTTGGCTACTGCAAGCAACAGCAGTAAGCAACAGAACAAATGTTAAAAGTAATACAATCAGTTTTTTCATTGCTTTTTCTCCTTCAATGCTTTTTCCTTGCTTCTTTCACAGAGTTTACACATTTTAAGATGTTTCCCTGCAAATTCGGTTGCTGCTTGTTCGGATTCAATTTTTTTGAAACTGCATGGATTTGCGTGTCGGCACATACCTTCAATGTGAAGTGTGCCACCTTTCAGATTCAAGATATACATAGAATCTCCTCCTCGTCATATTAAAAATGTTGCAATACGCCTAAAAACATTTTGCAAACTCATTATACCACAAGACAACTTTTCACTGAAAGTAGTAGTATAAGCTACTGTGGCATTCCTCAGCAATCTCGTTATATTCGTGTAAATCATCTATTGCTTGCTCGAGTGAGCCGGTTGGCTCATTACAGAAGTTGTAATATGTATTTATTACGTTAAAATACTTCGTAATACTCCAATAGTGTTCGTAGTCAGAATAGTTATTACTGAGTTTTTCTAAACTCTCTCGTGCAGAAGATAACAATGATTCGATTTCATTTAGATCGCCATTCATTTTATAAGATTCAGTCACTAACTCAACGCAAGGCGAAAATGTATCGCTATATCGCGACAAGAGCCCTTTATTCGTAGCGGGCGAATAGAAATATATATCATAGTATTCGCGAACTGAACCCTTGTAATATTCCAAGTCCAATCTACCGTTTGCTTGATGCTCTAAAGATGCCAATCCGTCTAAAACCTCATCTTGAGTTAATGATACTGCGCTGCAGAACAAAGGAAATCCCTCTCTCCACTCTTTAAGCGAGTCCCCGCTATTGATTCCCAATTCCCAAGCACTTATTATGTCATCTCCTATGGGGGACAGTTTTTCATATGCTTTTTCGATATTTTCGAATATGGATTTTGACAATTCATATGCTTTCTTATCTTTGGTACTGCACGCCCAACACGAAAAAGAGATAGCAAGCAACAAAAATATAGCGATAATTCTTTTCATTTTTTGTACCTCGTTGTATATTGCGCCTTCTCTTTTAATCCCATCCCTGTTGATTTAATTGCTCACATATTTCGGGAATCAACATACGACATTTGGATTCAAGCAGTTCTAATGGTACGTTGCATGAAGCAGTTGCATAATTGTCAATCGTCGAGATATAGTCTCCCAATTTAATAATATTGTCGTATAGTTCTTGTTCTTCATTTGATTTATCAGGTGAGTTTTCCAAATGATGATACTTCTCTCGGTTCGCCTCTGTCTGTATGCGAATGATTATTTTTTGATACGCCTCTTGAATTTTCATTTTTGCCCCCTATGTTTCTCTGAAAATTAGGTTACGATCGCCATATTAAAAATGTTGCAAAATGCCCAAAAACATTTTGTAAGCTCATTATAACATATTTAAAAGTGCGTGTCAATATAAATAACATAAATAATTGGTGGTTTTCGCCCGAAAATACGCTATACTATTTCAAAAGGAGTTGAATGGTATGACGGCAGAATTTGTGAGAGATCGAATTACACAGCTAAGACTTCAAAAAGGCGTGTCCGAATATAAAATGAGCTATGATTTGGGTCACAGCCGAGGATACATAAACAACATTTCTTCGGGCAAGGCGTTGCCCTCTCTCGCTGAGTTCTTTGCCATTTGCGAATATTTTGAAATCACTGCCGTTGAATTTTTCGATTCCGATTCAAATGACCCCAAGCTAATGAAGGAAATCATCAACGGAATCGGGGAGCTGAATAAATCAGATTTGGAACTTGTTCAGTTAATGGTCGATCGTTTGAGAAAGGATGTTCAATAGAAATCATAAGTTTTCGCATACAGTTAAACCTCCAAAAACAAATTAGACACATCACACGGGAAAACCCGAAAATGATGTGTCTAACTCTTTTGGTTCAAAAGTTGTTAAAAAGATGTTTCTTTGTTGATTGGAAGTTTTTCAAAAGTCGACAAAACTCGCTAAAAACTTGCCAAAAATCGCAGAGAAACACGCTTTTTAGGTGCTTACTTGCTTGCCTCTTCAATTGCAACCGCAACCGCAACGGTCATTCCTACCATGGGGTTGTTGCCTGCGCCGATCAGACCCATCATCTCAACGTGAGCGGGAACCGACGAGG
>CAYRQA010000113.1:0-5697 GCA_964426285.1 uncultured Lachnospiraceae bacterium
CTGTAAAGTGCCATAGTTTTTACCTCATTTAATCACAAATTCTTGCTTTCCGTTCACTAAATCGCGCCAAACAGGCGAAATGTTCCTTAGATATTCGACCACATCGGTCACGGCTTTGATCGTGTAGTCGATCTCTTCTTCGGTGTTTTCCTCCGAAAGCGAGAGACGGAGCGATCCGTGCGCGATTTCATGCGGTCTGCCGATGGCGAGCAGGACGTGGCTCGGATCGAGCGAACCTGAGGTGCAGGCAGAACCTGAGGAAGCGCAGATTCCCTTGTCATCGAGCAGCAGGAGGAGCGATTCGCCCTCGATGCCCTCAAAGCAGAAGTTCACGTTGCCCGGGAGACGGCTTTGACGGTCGCCGTTGAGGATCGAGTGCTCGATCTTCGAAAGTCCGTCGATCAGCCTGTCCCGCAGAGCGGTCAGCTTGGCGGTATTTTCATCGAGGTGTGCGACCGCTTCCTCGAGCGCCGCAGTCATGCCCATGATGGCGGGAATATTCTCGGTGCCCGCGCGCTTGCCTCGCTCTTGTGCACCGCCCTCGATGAGGTTGGTCAGCAGGATGCCTTTCTTGGCATACAACACACCGATTCCCTTGGGTCCGTGGAATTTATGCGCCGAAAGCGAGAGCATATCGATGTTCTGCTCTCTTACGTTGATGGCGATATGACCGACCGCCTGCACCGCATCGGTGTGGAAGAGCACGCCCTTCTCGCGGCAGACCTTGCCGATCTCGGCGATCGGCTGAAGAGAGCCGATCTCATTATTGGCGTACATGATCGTCACAAGGCAGGTGTCGGGACGAATGGCAGCAGCCACCTGCTCTGCCGTGACCGACTGTTTTTCCTTTACGTCGAGCAGCGTGACCTCATAGCCCTCTTTCTCGAGCTTTTTCAGCGTATGCAAGACGGCATGGTGCTCAAAAGCGGTCGAAATGATATGCTTTTTGCCCTTTCTTGCGCCAATTCTCGCGGCAGAGACGATCGCCTGATTATCTGCCTCACTGCCGCCCGAGGTAAAGGTAATCTCTCTTGCCTCGCAACCGAGCAGTTTAGCGATGCGCTCGCGTGCGTTGGTCAGCGCCTCATTCGCCGCCTGTCCGACAGAGTGCAGGCTCGACGGGTTGCCGTACACTTGATCCATATACGGAAGCATGGCATCGATCGCCGTCTTGCTCATTTTCGTAGTCGCGGCATTATCAAGATAGATTTGCATGGTATATCCTCCGAAATCTTCAGATGGTTTTGATCAGATCGGGCAGGGCTGTTTCAAACTTCACGCCGTACCAATGATCGGAATCGTCCAGTGTGTTCTCGATACACTTTACCGTGTAATCGGCTGCAATTTGGGCGGCGTCGTAGATCGTTCTTCCTCTTACGAGTGCACCGACAAAGGCAGACGCATACACGTCACCCGTACCGTGACAGCCTTTGGGAATGCAGCGGTGTTCGTAATAGGCGTATTCGCCCTTTTCATATACGACCACCCCCGTCGTGTCGAGCGAATAGCTGACCCCTGTCAGCACGACTTTTTTGGCACCGATATCAATCAGTTTATCCAGTAATTTGAGGATATAATCCTTGTCGTATTCGGTTTGATAAGGGATATCGGTCAAAAAGCAGGCTTCGGTAATGTTCGGCAGGATGATGTCCGCCGAAGCGCAGAGTTTTTTCATTGCCTGTACAAATTCACCGTCAAAAGCGGGATAGAGCTTTCCGTTGTCCGCCATGGCGGGATCGATGACCGTCAATCCGCCTTCTTTGAGACGACTGTCAATAATCTCCTTCACATAGTCGATCTGCTTGGTGCTTCCGAGATAACCCGTGTAGATCGCATCAAAGGTGATCCCTTCCTTTTCCCAGTGCGCCCTGATCGACGGGATATCCTCGGTCAGATCGCGGCAGGTAAAGCCGCTGAAGCCTGAGGTATGGGTCGACAGCACTGCGGAGGGGAGCACACAGGTCTCGATCCCGCAAGCCGACAGGATCGGAAGTGCTACCGTCAGCGAGCACTGCCCCACGCAGGAGATATCCTGTATGGTCAAAATTCGGTTGTATGTCATTTGTATTCTCCTTATTGCTTATACGCTCGATTATTCTGTATTACGCTTGAATGCACCGACCTCGGCAGCCAATTTTTAGCTACCGAAGACGGTGCTCTGCTTTATTCCGCAAACAGCGCGGTCGACAAGTATCTGTCGCCCGTATCGGGAAGAAGGACAACGATCGTCTTCCCCTCGTTTTCGGGACGCTTGGCGAGCTCAATGGCTGCCCATGCTGCCGCACCCGAGGAGATGCCGACCAGCACCCCTTCACTTCTGCCAATCAGCTTGCCTGTGGCAAATGCGTTTTCATTGGTAACGGGGATGATCTCATCATAGATCTTTGTATTCAGTACCTCGGGCACAAAGCCTGCGCCGATACCCTGAATCTTGTGCGGACCTGCAACGCCCGTCGAAAGGACGGCAGAGCTTGCAGGCTCGACCGCAACGACCTTTACGTCTGGATTCTTGGATTTCAGATATTCACCTACACCGGTGATCGTTCCGCCCGTTCCGACGCCTGCAACGAAGAGGTCGACCGTACCGTCGGTGTCTTCCCAGATCTCGGGACCGGTGGTCTCCAGGTGCGCTTTCGGATTGGCGGGATTTACAAACTGACCTGCCAGGAAGCTGTTCTCGATCTGCGCGGCAAGCTCCTCTGCTTTCGCATTGGCGCCCTTCATGCCCTTTGCGCCCTCGGTAAGCACCAATTCTGCACCGTATGCCTTCATGAGTTGGCGTCTCTCGATCGACATCGTTTCGGGCATGACGATGATGACGCGATAGCCTCTTGCAGTGGCAACCGACGCAAGCCCGATGCCCGTATTGCCCGAGGTCGATTCGATGATGACCGAGCCCGGCTTCAGCTTGCCCGATGCCTCCGCCTCAAGAATCATCGCCTTGGCGATCCTGTCCTTGACCGAGCCCGCGGGATTGAAGTATTCGAGCTTTGCAAGGATTTTCGCCTTCAGATCATACTTTTGTTCGATATGGGTCAGCTCAAGCAACGGCGTTTTGCCGATAAGCTGATCGGCTGAAGTATAGTACTTTGCCATACTCAGTTCTCCTTCACTGCCTCAAGTGCCTGAGACAGGTCTTCGATGATGTCATCGATATGCTCCGTACCGATCGACAGACGGATGGTGTTGGGCTTGATATCCTGCTCGGCGAGTTCTTCCTCGGTCAGCTGGCTGTGGGTAGTGGTAGCAGGATGGATGACCAGCGACTTCGAATCTGCTACGTTGGCGAGCAGAGAGAAGATCTTGAGGCTGTCGATGAACTTATGCGCTTCCTTTACACCGCCCTTGATCTCGAAGGTGAAGATCGAGCCTGCACCCTTCGGGAAATACTTTTCGTACAGTGCATGATCGGGATGATCTGCGAGCGAGGGATGGTTGACGTTTTCGACCAGCGGATGGTTGACAAGGAACTCAACCACCTTCTTGGTGTTCTCAACGTGACGGTCGAGACGAAGCGAGAGTGTCTCAACGCCCTGCAGGAGCAGGAATGCGGCGAAGGGCGAGATGCAAGCACCTGTGTCACGCAGAATCACCGCGCGGATATAGGTAACGAATGCGGCAGGTCCGACTGCCTTGACGAAGGATACGCCGTGATAGGAGGGATTGGGATCGGCAATCGCGGGGAATTTGCCCGCTGCCGCCCAGTCGAATTTGCCCGAATCAACGATGATGCCCCCGAGGGTGGTGCCGTGACCGCCGATGAACTTGGTTGCCGAGTGAACGACGATGTCAGCACCATGCTCGATGGGACGGATGAGGTAGGGCGTGCCGAAAGTGTTGTCAACGACCAGCGGGAGGTTGTATTTGTGCGCCAGCTCTGCGAGTGCATCGATGTCGGGGATGTCGCTGTTGGGGTTGCCGAGGGTCTCGATGTAGATGGCACGGGTGTTGTCCTTGATAGCGGCTTCGACCTCGGAAAGGTCATGGATATTAACGAAGGAAGCGGTGATGCCGAATGCGGGGAGGGTGTGTGCGAGCAGGTTATAGCTACCGCCGTAGATAGTCTTCTGCGAGACGATGTGACCGCCGTTCTGTGCGAGCGCCTGCAGTGTGTAGGTGATGGCAGCGGCACCCGATGCGAGTGCAAGTGCAGCTACACCGCCCTCGAGTGCGGCGATGCGCTTTTCAAATACGTCCTGAGTGGGGTTGCCAAGTCTGCCGTAGATGTTGCCCGAATCGGAGAGATCGAAGCGTGCGGCAGCTTGTGCGGAATCGGCAAAAACGTAAGAAGTGGTGGCATAGATCGGCACTGCGCGTGCATCGGTCGCGGGATCGGGCTGCTCCTGACCAACATGGAGCTGAAGGGTTTCAAATTTATAGTTAGACATAGTGATTATTTCCTTTCGTAATTAAAAATATGCGGATTCTCTTCAATGGGTTCGACTTTCGATTTCAACAACATCGGCACATTCGTCCGAATCGAAAATTGGCTCTCACAAGCGCTTCGAAATAGTTTTTCATAAGTGGTTCTGCCTTTCGATTGCGTACAGGTCATTCATAAGCTATAATTTACTGACCTGTTCGGTAGGTTGGTATTATAATAACACATTTTTCCTACCTTGTCAATAGGTAAATGGATATTTTCCAATATTTTTTTAAGTTTTTGAAAGCCGATCGTTCGATCCAAAAGCTCGCGGCAAACTATTGACATAACCGAAAAAACAGGGTATAATAAAGTCAAACTTTCCCACCCTTGTGACATTCAGCCGAAGGAGCCTCATATGAATTATAAGATATTCAAACACGATCCGGGACTGCTTCCCTATCGATCCGACATCGAACAACGCATGAAAAACTATCGTAACAAGAAGAAAGAGCTCGTCGGCAAGGACGGCTCCCTTTGCGATTTTGCGAACGGACATGAGTATTTCGGTTTCCACAAGACCGATAAGGGCTGGTTCTACAGAGAATGGGCGCCTGCCGCCGATGCGCTTTATCTGACAGGCGACATGGTCGGCTGGGACAAGACCAAACTTCCGCTCGAGAAAAAAGAAAACGGCGTATGGGAGATTTTCCTGGAGGGACAGGACACCCTCTACGACGGCTGTCACGTGCAGACCATCGTTCGTAGCGGCAATCGCCTGCTCGAGCGCGTCCCCCTCTACATTCGCCGTGTGCTCCAGGACAAGGACACCCACGCATGGTGCGGTGTGATCGTCGACGAACCTGAATTTCAGTGGAAAAACATTCCCTTTATGCCGAATAAGCAGCCCTATATCTACGAATGCCACATCGGCATGGCGCAGGAAAAGGAAGGGATCGGCAGCTACAGGGAATTTATTGACAACATTCTTCCCCGCATCAAGGATCTCGGCTACAACACCATCCAGATCATGGCGATCATGGAGCATCCCTACTACGGCTCCTTCGGCTATCAGGTGTCTTCGTTCTTCGCCGCCTGCTCGAGATACGGCAGACCGAGCGAGCTGAAAGATCTCATCGACACTGCCCACGGCATGGGCATCGCCGTACTGCTTGACGTGGTGCATTCGCACGCCGTCAAAAATACCGCCGAGGGTCTCAATGAGTTTGACGGCACCACCTACCAGTTCTTCCATGAGGGCGCAAGAGGCGATCATCCCGCATGGGGCACCAAGCTCTTCAACTACAACAAGAACGAGGTCATCCACTTCCTGC
>CAYRQA010000114.1:0-5484 GCA_964426285.1 uncultured Lachnospiraceae bacterium
CTACCAGATTGTCGAAATCATCCGCGAAATCGGCTGGCTGGACCGCACCATCTTCATCTCCTTCGACCTGCCCAACATGATCTGCATCCGCGAACATCTGCCCCAGCAGCGCGCGCAGTTCCTCATCTCCGAGCAGACCGAATGGCTGGTGGATACCCTCAAGAAGCACAACCTTGACCTGGACATCAAGCACACCGCCGTCACCGCCGAACTGGTCAGCGCTCTGCACGAGGCCGGTCTGGAAGTGAACGTATGGACCGTCGACACCCCCGAAGACGCTCAGCGCGTGATCGAGTGCGGCGTGGACTACATTACGAGCAACATTTTGGAGTAAGGGGCCGCCAAGGGCTCTGCCCTTGGATCCCGGCAGGAACCTTTTGAAAAGGATTCCTGCACCTCCAAAACTTCATGAAATGCCCGAAAATACTTTTCGGGCACGATATATTTATGCCGCTATGAACAAAACAAGCAATAGCCTTTGTAGGGTCCGGCGTCCTCTACGGTCCGTCGAAGGGCTATCGCGTATTTCGTTTCGAGCATTCTATTAGTTAAAATTCTACCACATCCCGATAAAAAATGCAAGTATTTTGCGAAAACTTCTTGAAAGAGAAGCAGATTCGATGTATAATAGAAGAAAACCACATGAAAAGGAAATCACGCTCATGAAAATAGATCTGCACGTTCACTCCTCCGAGATATCCCCCTGCGGCAAGCTGACCGCCAAGGAGACGGTCGAGCTTTACGCCAAGGCGGGCTACTCGGCGATCGTCCTCACCAACCACTTTAACCGCGACATCGTGGCGCATCTCGAGCGTCACGGACAGAACGATTTCGACAAAGCCTACCACGACGGCTATGAGCTCGCCAAAGCCGCGGGCGATGCCTGCGGGGTCACTGTCCTCTGCGGCTATGAGCTCCGCTTCGATGGCACTTCCAACGATTACCTCGTCTTCGGGCTGTCCCGCGAGATGGCGGCTGACTGGGACAATCTATTCAAGATGGGACCGGGGGCATTCGGCAGGCTGGCAAGAGAAAAAGGCGTGCTCTTCTATCAGGCGCACCCCTTCCGCAACAATATGAAGGTGGTCGATCCCCGCTGTCTCTTCGGCATGGAGGTCGTCAACGGCAATCCGCGGCATGACAGCCGCAATGAGATCGCCGATCAGTGGGCGCGCAGGTTCGGACTGCACCGCATCGCTGGCTCTGACTGCCACGAGATCACCGACGTCGGCGTGAGCGGCATCGAGACCGACGAGAAGGTCGAAACGATGGACGATCTCGTCAAAATCCTCAGAGAGGATCGGTACACCATTCTATGACAGAGAATGTCAAGAGGGCAGAAGCGCTCTTCTCTGCGCATCTGATGCAGCTGAGAAAGGTGGTATTCAGCCGCTTTGTGGACGGGACGGTGCTCCGCGCCGAGGCAAGGCCTGTCGAACTGAAGGGCGAGCGCATCTTCCAGCTTACCACCTTTCTGACCGACGGCAAGGCACTGCATCGCAACTATACGCTTGCCGAGGTGCCGAGCACCTTTGCTAAGCTCGCCTGTGAGGACTGCCGCCAGACCAATCTGCTGGCGCCCAACGGTGAGTGTGAGATCAAATGCTCGAAAAAGGGCAAGCTCTTTGTTGCCGACCGCATTCCCGTCGACGGGGAAACTGCATCGGCGGCATCGCACGACCACGAAAAGCGCTATCTCATCGATGCGCGAACGCATTCGGCGTTCCTCTCGGCGCTCGGCGTCTGCGACCAAAACGGGCGCGTGTTCGACAAAAAACGGGCGAAATACCGTCAGATCAACCGTTTCCTGGAGCTGCTCGACGACGTGTACGGCGCTCTGCCGAGCGAAGGCGTGCTCACGGTCTGCGACCTCTGCTGCGGCAAGAGCTACCTCACCTTTGCCGTCTACTATTATCTCACGGCGCTCAAAGGACGCAAGGTGCAGATGTACGGCGTTGACCGCAAGACCGACGTGATCGAATTTTGCGCATCGCTTGCCCAAAAGCTCGGCTGTGAGGGGCTGACCTTCCTCGCGATGGACATCAGCGATTTCCTGCCGCCTGCCGCCATCGATCTCGTCATCTCGCTCCATGCCTGCGATATTGCCACCGACATCGTGCTCGCCTATGCGATCAGGCAGAAGGCGAAGGTCATCCTCTCGACCCCCTGCTGTCAGCATGAGCTCTTCCAGTCGGTGAAGTCGCCCGAGCTTGATTTTATCCTGCGCTATTCGATCCTCGGGCAGAAATTCTGCGATGCCGCGACCGATGCACTGCGCGCGCTGAGACTGGAGGCAGAGGGCTATCAGACCGAGGCGCTCGAGCTGATCGACCCCGATCAAACGCCCAAAAACGTGATGATCCGTGCGATCCGCTCGAACAAGATACAGCCGGGCAGACGTGCGTTGGCAATGGAAAAATACGAGGCGGCGCGAACCCTGCTCGGTATGCGTCCTACCCTCGACAAACTGCTTGAGAAGGAATAAGATGGGTGTTTTGTGCCCAAAATGAAGCTATTTTGTGAGCTTTTACATGAAATAATCTCAACTAAACCGAGTTTTGTGTGTTATTCCGATTGACAAACCGATCGGCGCATGGTATAATAACCGTAGGTGGGCACTGCGCTCATCTGCGGTTATCCTTTTTCTTCCCGATCTGTCTGTCGGCAGGCTTGGGACTATTAATTTAAAAGGAGATTATAAATGATGAAAATTTTGTATGTTGGCGGCGAAGCGCTGCCCTATGCTTCTACCGGCGGACTGGGCGACGTGCTCGGCTCTCTGCCCGCAGCTCTCAAGGCTTATTCGCCCGAGGACGACGTGCGCCTCGTAATGCCTCTCCACGGCAAGATCTCGCCTGAATGGCGTGAAAAAATGACCAAGGTCACCGAATTTACCGTACAGCTGGCATGGCGTTGCCAGTACTGCGGCATCTGGTCGCTCGAAAAGGACGGCGTGAACGTCTACTTCATTGATAATGAGTATTACTTCAAGCGTCCCCGTATCTACGGTGAGTACGACGACGGCGAACGCTACGCCTTCTTCTCGCTCGCGGTCATGGAAATGATGGAAAAGATCGGTTACATCCCCGATATTCTCCATGCAAACGACTGGCAGGCGGCACTCACCGTGCTCTACGCCAAGGTTCGCTTCCCCGATTACGGTATCAAGACCGTTTACACCATCCATAATATCGAATACCAGGGCGTTTTCAACAAGGACATCCTCGGCGAGGTCTTTGCACTGCCCGACAGCGCACTGTCGCTCGTTGAATTCGACGGATGCGTCAACCTCACCAAGGGTGCGATCGTCGCCTGCGACAAGCTGACCACCGTCAGCCAGCGCTACAGCGAAGAACTGCGCACACCCTACTATGCCTCGGGGCTCGACGGCATCATCGGTGAGAATGCCTACAAATCCTGCGGTATCGTCAACGGCATCGACATCGGCTACTACGATCCCATGCACGATCCCGACATGATCGGTCCTAAGTTCGGTCCGAAGTATAAGCTCTTCACGAACAAGGTAGCCAACAAGACCGCCCTGCAGGAAGCGCTCGGTCTGCCTGTTGACGAGAATATCCCCATGATCTCGATGATTACCCGTTTGGTCTCGCACAAGGGCGTTGACCTCGTCAAGCACGTCATCGATCAGGTGCTCGGCGAAGACGTGCAGTTCGTCCTGCTCGGCACGGGCAATGCAGAGTTCGAGGACTTCTTCCGCTGGCTCGAGAGCCGCTACCCCAACAAGGTGCGCGCCCTCATCCGCTTCGACAAGAAGCTCTCCAAGCAGATCTATGCGGCGTCCGATCTCTTCCTGATGCCCTCTAAGTCCGAGCCCTGCGGTCTCTCGCAGATGATCGCTTCCCGTTACGGCGCGATTCCGATCGTCCGTGAAACGGGCGGTCTCTATGACACCATCAAGCCCTTCAACCCCGAAACGGGCGAGGGTAACGGCGTGACCTTCTACTCCTACAATGCGCACGATATGCTCGACGCCATCCGTCGTGCCCTAGCGCTCTGGCAGGATGAAAATACCCGCAAGAAGCTCGTTCGCAATGCGATCACCGCCGACTTCTCGTGGAATGCTTCGGCAGCTAAGTACGCTGATCTCTATAAGAGTATGTGAGAATATGTTGGGGAGCTTTCTTGAAAGAATGCTCCCCAAACCCCGCAAAGAACTTTTTTTGGCGCGGCAAATACTTGCCGCGCGGAGAAGGGCTTCGCCCGCATTTTTGTAACGAATACCAAACCTTTCAAAAGAACGAACGTCAGAACACCCTGTCCTACCTGCACAACAACGCAGTTGTTGTGCTCAAATAAAGTTCTTTGGGGGGGGTGGGGGCTTTTCTTTCAAGAAAAGCCCCAATAAAATATATTTAAGGAAACAATTTTTTATGGAAAAGAAAAAGACAACAACGAAGAAGACGACGGTGAAGATGACTGATCCCAAGACCGTCGAGCTGAGAGAGGGCATTGAGAGCAAGCTCTCGAGATATTTCGGCACTACACCGGCTGAAGCGAACAAGGATCAGGTTTACAAGGCGGTACTGCTGTCGGTGAAGGATATGCTTGCCGCGAAGCGCACCAAGTTCAAGGCAAACGTAACCAAGCAGCAGGGCAAAAAGGTTTACTACCTTTGCATGGAGTTCCTGATCGGCAGACAGCTCAAGAACAATCTGCGCAACCTGGGCATTGCCGACGAATATGCGGCGATCCTCAAGAAGTGGGGCTATGACCTCGAGGAGCTTTACGAGATCGAAGCCGATCCGGGTCTTGGCAACGGCGGTCTCGGACGACTGGCTGCCTGCTTCATGGACAGTCTGACCTCGCTTGATTACTCGGCGACCGGCTTCTCGATCCTGTACGAATACGGTCTCTTCAAGCAGAAGATCGTAGAGGGCGACCAGATGGAGCTGCCAGACGTATGGATGCCGACCGGCGAAAACTGGCTGGTACCCCGTACCGACAAGACCTGCACGGTCCGCTTTGGCGGTAAGGTCACCGAAAACTGGAACGACGGCAAGTGCGAGATTGTGCACACCGATTACACCGAAATTCAGGCAGTGCCCTACGATATGCTCATCTCAGGCGCTGACAGCGAAGCGGTCAACTCGCTCCGTCTCTGGAAGGCTGTCAACCAGAACAACTTCCCCATGAACCTCTTCTCGCAGGGCGAATACCTCAAGGCGATGGAAGAGCAGAACCAGGCTGCCATCATCTCGAAGGTGCTCTATCCCTCGGATAACCACGATGAAGGCAAGCTGCTCCGTTTGTCGCAGCAATATTTCATGGTCTGCGCATCGCTGCAGTCGATCATCGCTGACCACCTGCGCTCCTACGGCACGCTCGAAAACTTCGCGGATAAGGTTGCCATCCACATCAACGACACCCATCCCGCACTCGTCGTACCCGAACTGATGCGCATCCTCATCGACACCTACTCCTACACATGGGAGAACGCATGGGACATCGTCACCAAGACGG
>CAYRQA010000115.1:0-5476 GCA_964426285.1 uncultured Lachnospiraceae bacterium
CCGAGAGGGGGAAGAAAACTTCGGCGTTTGAGATGGTTTCTTCCCCCTCTCGGTTATGAGCCGAGTTTTTTCGACAAGCTGAGCGCGGCAATTTCTTGCCGCCCTGTTTTCGCAACAGATATTCGTTCAGCCTAAGCCTCTCCCTTCGGGAGAGAGGCTTTTTCGACACGATTCGTAAATTTTACGCGCCATTTTACATAGATTTAACATAAATCTGCTACCCGATTTAACATTGACGCGATATGCTAAGAATTGTAAAGAAATAATGAAATTTAAGTAAATTTTGGGAGAGTAATATGGATATTTTTTCTATTTTTACCCTTGGCGGCGGTCTTGCCTTCTTCCTGTACGGCATGAACGTCATGTCCTCGGGTCTGGAGCAGCTTGCGGGCGGTAAGCTCGAGCAGGTGCTTCGTAAAATGACCTCGAACCGCGTGAAATCGATGCTCCTCGGCGCGGGTATCACCGCGGTCATTCAGTCCTCGTCGGCTGTGACCGTTATGCTGGTCGGTCTGGTCAACTCGGGCATCATGCAGCTCGGTCAGACCATCGGCGTTATCATGGGCTCGAATATCGGTACGACCGTTACGGCGTGGCTGCTTTCGACCACTGCCATCGACGGCAGCACTTCCTTCATTCTGAAGCTCTTTAAGCCTTCCTCCTTCACCCCTCTGCTTGCACTGCTCGGCATCATCTTTATCATGATGGGCAAGAGCAACAAAAAGAAGTCGATCGGTTCGATCTGTGTGGGCTTTGCCGTGCTGATGAGCGGTATGGATCTGATGAGCGGTGCTGTTGAGCCGCTTGCTGACAGCCCTCAGTTCTCGAGCATCCTTACTATTTTTGAAAATCCCGTGGCAGGTATCGTCTTTGGTGCGATCTTTACCGCGGTCATTCAGTCCTCCTCTGCATCGGTCGGTATCCTGCAGGCGCTTTCGCTCACTGGCAGTGTTACCTTCGGTACGGCTATTCCGATCATCATGGGTCAGAACATCGGTACCTGTATCACCGCGCTGATCTCCTCGATCGGTACGACCCGCCGTGACGCCAAGCGTGTGGCAGTTGTCCACGTCGTCATCAAGGTCGTCGGAGCGGTCGTATGGTCGGTCGTTTTCTACGGAAGTATGCTGTTCATCGATTACGCCTTCCTCGACGATGCCATCAACCCCGTCGGCATCGCCGTCGTACACACTGCTTTCAACATCATGAACACCGCACTCCTGCTTCCCTTTACCAAGCAGCTCGAAAAGATCGGCAGAATTCTCGTTCGCGACAAGGAACAGAAGGCAGAGGAAGAAGAAAGCTTCCTCGACGAGCGCCTGCTGGCTACCCCCTCCGTGGCAGTATCCGAGTGCAATGCCAAGACCGGCAAAATGTGCGAGGTCGCCTGCGAAACGCTCAATGAAGCGATGGCACTCTTCGACGAATATACTGCCGAGCGCTGTGAGCTGGTGCTCAAGGGCGAGGACAGACTTGATAAATTCGAGGACAAGCTGGGCAGCTTCCTGGTCAAGGTCTCTACAAAGGAGATCTCCGATTCCGACAGCCGTCAGATCTCCTGCATGCTCAACGTCATCGGCAATTTCGAACGCCTCGGCGACCACGCGGTCAACCTGATGCGTGTGGCGCAGGAAATGCACGAGAAGCAGATCTCCTTCTCGGAGGAAGCGGTCAAAGAGATCGCCGTGCTCAGACGTGCCGTGACCGACATTCTCAAGTTGACTGCTCAGGCGCATATTACGGGCTCTGTTGAGTTGGCAGAGAAGGTCGAGCCGCTCGAGCAGGCGATCGATCATCTGGTTGCCGATATCAAGAGCCGCCACATTGCCCGCCTCAAAAACGGCTACTGCACCATCGAGCTCGGCTTTGTGCTCTCCGATCTGCTGACCAACTACGAGCGCATCTCCGATCACTGCTCGAACATCGCCGTTGCGGTGATCGAGGTAGACCGCGGCGATTTCGATTCGCACGCTTACCTCAGCGACGTCAAGAGCGGTCACAGCGAACGCTTCCTTGCTGAATATGAATCCTATCGCAGTACCTACGTGCTGTGAGTTGTCGATAAGGGGGAAACCTTTTTCAAAAGGTTTCCCCCTTATCCCCCCTTCGAAAACTTTTTAAGCAGGGCAAATGCTTGCCCTGCACGTATTGGTTTTGGGGGGAGCTTTGCGGGGGAGATGCCTTTTGAAAAACCCCACACCCCCCTCCGCGAAAACTTTTGACAGGCAGGGCAAATACTTGCCCTGCGGTATAGTTAAATGCTCCGAATGAAGGACTACTGAATCCTTTGTTCGGAGCATTTGGCTTTGCTTTGTCTGTTCGAGCACTGCAAGCATTCGCGGTCAATCTATTGTAGGGGAGGGGTCTCCCCTCCCGCCGGGGAGACCAGTGTAAATCGCACAAACGGGAGGCGAAACGCCTCCCCTACAACCGTATCATAAATTGAGCGCAACGAGTACTTGCCCTGTTTCTTTTTTACAAATCACATAACATTTTTCACGAGATACCTTGACAAGCGAGGTATATTGTGATACAATGAATGCACAGATACAGGGAGGTGAGAACGTGATCGTCACATCGGAGCTACTGCGGGGAAATACCGAAACCATCATATTGGCGCTGCTCGAAAAGGGCGACAGCTACGGCTACGAGATCAATAAGGCGATCCTGCGGCTGTCGGACGGCAGCTATGAGCTCAAGGAAGCGACGCTTTACTGTGCCTTCAAGCGTCTGGAGGAGAACGGCAGCATTACCTCCTATTGGGGCAGTGAAGAGCGCGGTGCCCGAAGGCACTTTTACAGGATTACCGATCACGGCAGAGAAATGCTCGAAGCCCAGCGAAAAGACTGGATAAGCGCGCGCGACCTGCTCAACAAAATCATTTTAGGAAGTGAGGCATAGGAATGGAACGCTATGACAAACTGTATGCAAAAATAGACGAAGTATTCGCGGGCACGCCCAACACACCCTCGGCATTGTCAGTAAAGAGTGAAATCGTCGACAATCTGATGGCGCGCTATGATGAGCTGATCGCCGAAGGCATCTCGGAGAAGGCAGCGGTCGAGCGTGTGATCGATACGGTCGGCGACCTCGACGAGCTCTTCGGCAGGAAGACGAACAAGCTCACGACAGGCGCGCACTTGGACGGAGAAGCGAAAATGCACGATGACGAGCAGGCGCCGACCTTCTGCGTACTGACCCCCGAGGAGGAAGCGGGGCTTTGGAAGCGCAAAAAGCTGCGCGCCTTCGCGGTGGTGCTCTATATCATCTCGATTATCCCCAATATCCTGATCGGCACGCTGCTGGGTCCGATGGTCGCAGAGGCGCTGATGTTCACGATGTGGGCGATCGCGACGGGGCTGATGATCGGCGCATCGGTCTATACCCCCGGTGTCGATCCCCAAAAGCGCAAGCTGATCGCGGCGGGCGTAGGACTGTACATTTTCGCCTTCGTGCCCATGTTCCTCTTTATGGAAAGGCTTGTGATGGTCGGCATCTCGCTGATGTTCGTCGGTTGGGCGGTCGCGACCATGCTGGTCATCCTCGGTGCGAGCAGAAAGTCGAGCACCGTCAGGATCAATTACAAAAAAGAACCCCGCGACGGGCTCGACGACGAGACCCGCGCGATCTACAAGCGCATCAACGCGATCCTGACGCCGATCGTGCTGATCATCTACCTGCTCTTCAGCTTTGCCACGGGCGGTTGGGGCTATTCCTGGCTCATTTGGGTGATCTACGGCTGTGTCGAAGACGTGATCAAGGCGCTTTTGGTACTGGGCAACGGGAAAGGAGACAAATGATGAAAAATCCGGTAAGAATCATCGTCATCAATCTCATATTGATCGTCGTGATGATCGGTCTGCTGATCGGCGCAACGCAGATCGATGCGCTCAACGGCGGCTCGATCGTGCTCGGCGACATATCGCTCGGCTCGGGGAACGATTCCTTTCTGATCGACGATTCATCCTTCGAAAAGGGAAGCGAGGGCAGTGTCGATGCCGACGAGGTGAGAGAGCTCGACGTCGCCTGGACTGCAGGCACGGTCAACGTCGTGCTCTCCGATTCGGACACCATCCGCTTCTCCGAGACGAGCAAGAAGGAACTCGAGGACGATCAGCTCATGCGCTGGAAGCTCGAAAAGGGCAGACTGAGCATTCGGTTCGGCACGAAGGGCGGGCTGTTCAGACAGGATCCCGATAAAACGCTCACGATCGAGCTGCCCGCCGACTGGAAAGCAGAGGCAGTCGAGCTCCAAACCGTATCGGCAGGGCTTACGATCGATGCGATCGTCACGACCGACCTGACGGTCGATACCGTGTCGGGGGACTGCACCGCCGATGCGATCGAGGGGAAGAATGTCCATTTCAACAGCGTTTCGGGGGCTGTTCGCATCAGCAAGCTCGACTGCGAGCGCATGACGGTCGACAGCGTGTCGGGGGCGGTTACGCTTGAAGATGCGGCGGTGACCAGTCGCTTGGAGGTATCGACCGTCTCGGGCAAGGTTCGTTTCACGGGCAGTGCCGATGAGCTCTCCGTAGACACCACCTCGGGCGATGCCGAGCTGAAATTCACCGCCGCAGGATCGAAGATCGAGGTCGATTCGACCTCGGGCAACGCGACCGTGACCCTGCCCGCCGACGTGAGCGGCTTTGCAGCAGAGATCGACTCGACCTCGGGCGAGCTCAGCTGTGAGTTCGACGTTTCTCAGCGTGGGGACTATATCCGTTACGGCGATGAAGCGCTCGAGATCGAAATGGACACCACTTCGGGCGATCTGCGGATCAAGAAAGCGGCGTGAGGGGGAGTTGGGGCGCTGCCCCAACCCCCGGCAAGGGCGCTGCCCTTGCAACCCGCCGGGGGACTTTTTGAAAAGAAGTTCACCACTTGGGCAAAGCCCAAGTGGAAGACCCCCAAAAAACTTTTTAAGCCGCGCAAATATCTGCGCGGCACGTATATCTTATAGCTGACCTCGTAGGGGCGATTCATGAATCGCCTGTCTGTAATCGGATTGCCGTGATGAAGAGATGTGCGTGAATCCTTCGAAACGGGCGATTCGTTCGACTTCGGCGAAGCTGAATGTCGTTCGCCCTTACGAAATAAAGAGAAAATTTCGCCCCGAATGATGGATTGGGATGATCCTTCATTTGGGGTGATGTTGTCATATTTCCCGCGCGACGAATAGACTTGCGCTCGATAAGGATGATAAAACCGCAGGTTGACAGCCTGCGGTTTTGATGTTATAATGGGGTGGGTGATGGATATGGGAGAGTTGGCAAGAAGAAAAAGTCCAAGATTACAGGGGTTTGATTATAGCAGTACAGGCGCATACTTTATTACCATGTGTACGAAAAATAGGCGGTGTATGTTATCTCGCGTTGTAGGGACAGGCGTCTCCTTCGACGGAGTCGAAGGAGTACGCCTTTGTCCCTACAGGGGTTGGTGCAAATTCGGTCGTATCGCGGTTTGTTTCGACATT
>CAYRQA010000116.1:0-5441 GCA_964426285.1 uncultured Lachnospiraceae bacterium
AAACAGTATAGCATATCGGTACACGGTTTGTCAATATGTTTGGACAAGATCCTTCAGACACAAGTCACAGAATTGAGGAGGTAAGGTGTCAGTATACCCATCTCTTTACAAGCTTTTATTTGGTTTAGCTAAACAAAATATAAAATAATTCAACTTTATTCGAGAAAACAGGTTGACATTTACATGAATTGTTGTTATAATGTTCCTTGTAGTAGCATAAAGGAGGATGTATGAATACGGAAATTTCTATGCGACAGATCTGCATCAATAATCTTGCCGATCAGCTGATGCGGCTCAGAGGTGATCTGTCCCAGGAACGCATGGCTGAAAAATGTGAGATGAGCCTGAGGCATTACAGCGACCTTGAGCGCCGTCTGACCACTGCGACATCCTTGACAATGATTCACTTGTTCGCTGTCGGCGTTGACCTCAATCGCTGGGCTGAGGAAACGCTCGAACAGTACAAATTGCTTTGCCCCGAGTATGAGGAATAAATAATCGAAGGTCCGCAATGCGATTCGGATCTATTGAAAAATCCCTGTCGGAAGGTCACTCCTCCGACAGGGATTTCTCTCTGATGAGTTCATCAATGGTCACGCCGAACAGGTCGGCGATTTCGGGCAGCAGGGCGATATCCGGGAGGTTTTTGCCGCATTCCCATTTGGACACCGCTTGGACCGAGACCGAAAGTGCGTCTGCCACCTGCCCCTGTGTCAGCCCTCTTTCGCATCTCAGCTGCCGCATCTGTTTTGCGAGTTGAATTTTCAAGCAATACTCCTTCCGAATGGAGCGGCGTTTTCACGCCGCCCACTCGCCTGTCGGTCACCCGACACACGGAAGTATCACTCGCCGGTAAAGGCGAGCAATACAGTTGAACGGTTCAACATTCGATCGCCTCCTCCCAAACATAGATTTCACATCACTGTGATGGTTTTATTATAGCAGTTTTTTTCCAAAAATCAATAACGCATAGGTTGAATTCGGGATATTTTCTGTAGTTTTCAGATTATTCTGCCTCTTCCGAAGCGAATTTTCTTCCCTCATCGCTACGCTCGCCCCCGTATCCGTCCAGATTCGCTTTCTTCATGGCAACGAATATGCGGTGGCGAAGTCCCTTGTTCTCTTTTTCGAGCTCGAGCAGGAGATTATGGTACTTTTCTCTGTCGGTATGCTTGTCCTCGGGGCAAGGACTTTTGATGACAGGCAACTTCGCATGGCGAACATAATACTGCACGTCCTTCTCGGGTGTGAGCACGAGCGGACGGATCATGGTGATGTCCTTGCGTGAGAGATAGGTCACGGGCGAGAAGCTGCCCAGTCTACCTTCGTTCATAAGATTCATCATGAAGGTATCGACCACATCGTCAAAATGATGTCCGAGTGCGATCTTGTTGCAGCCCATCGCCTTGGCAGTATCGTGAAGGATGCCGCGGCGCATTTTAGCGCAAAGCGAGCAAGGATTGTGCTCTTTTCTGGCCTCGAAAATAATCCTCGCAAGATCGGTTTTGACGATTTGGTACTCCACCCCCAATCGCTCATAAAAGTCGATCAGCGACGAAAAATCACCCTGCTCGAAGCCCATGTCGACTGTGATGGCACAGATCTCGAAGTGCTTGGGATAAAACAGCTGCAGATTCTTCAGTACACAGAGCAGAGCAAGTGAATCCTTACCGCCCGAAACGCCGACGGCGATCTTATCGCCCTCCTCGATCATATGATAATCCTCTATTGCACAGCGTGCATGCGAGAGCAGGCGTCTGATATTGCCGAATTGAAAAGCTTCCATATTACCTCGATTCACTGTCAAAATGCAGATTCCCTCATAAAATAGAGCGAGGTGATCATTTTGCCAATTAAAATATTTATTGATCAGGGTCATAATCCCACAAACCCGAATGCGGGTGCAGAAGGCAACGGTCTGCGCGAGCAAGACCTTACCTATGAGATCGGACGGCAGACTGCCGAGCTCCTGCGGCAAAAAAACAATTTCGAGGTGCTTCTGTCACGTCCTACCGCCGATACGGTGCTCGGTACGACCAATGCACAGAGCCTTGCCGCCCGTGTGAACGCCGCCAACACCTGGGGAGCGGACTACTTCATCAGTCTGCACGCCAATGCGTCGACCATCCCGACTGCAACGGGGACGGAAGGGTACGTCTATTCCCTTTCAAGCCCCGCGACTGAGCTTGCCGAGGACATCATCGAGTGGATCTCCGAATACACCGGCATCCCCGTCAGAGGCGTATTTGCGCGCCCGACCCTCTACGTTCTGCGGCGAACGAGGATGCCTGCCACTCTCATCGAAATGGGCTTCATCACGACCTATTCGGAAGCGATGCTCATGGCAAACTCGCCCGAACTCTTCGCACAAGGGATCTATGAGGGCATTCTCGATTATTTTGACTTGGATTGATCAGTCATTCTGCTCGGTTGATTCGAGCAGCGCCGATGCCGCCGACAGAATGCCGATCTTGCCCGATTCATAGGTCAGCCCGCCTTGGAAATAGATGGTGTAGGGCGGTCTGATCGGACCGTCAGCCGAGAGCTCGATCGATGCGCCCGACACGAAAGTACCTGCCGCCATGATGACCTGATCGGAGTAACCGGGCATCGCCCAGGGTAGCGGCGTGACGTAGGCATCGACGGGGCTTCCCTGCTGAATGCCCTTGCAGAAGGCGCACATGGCTTTCTCTGAGCCGAGACGAACCGCCTGAATGATGTCGTGACGGGTCTCCTTCCAACTCGGTTCGACCGAATAGCCGAGTTTTTCGAAGATATATGCCGAGAACATGGCGGTTTTGATCGCCTGTGCGGTGGTATGGGGAGCGTAGAAAAAGCCCTTGTAGAGGTTGCGGTTCTGACCGAGTGTAGCGCCTACCTCTGTGCCTACACCGGGTGATGTGAGGCGATAGGAAGCGAGCTCGACCGCTTTCGCAGAGCCCGCGATATAGCCGCCGCTCTCTGCCATGCCGCCGCCCGGGTTCTTGATGAGCGAGCCGATGATGAGGTCGGCACCGACTGAGGCTGGCTCTTTGTCTTCGACGAATTCGCCATAGCAGTTGTCAACGACCACATAGACCTCGGGTTTCACTGCTTTCACTGCCTTCACCGCTTCACCGATCTCGTCAACCGAGAGGGTACGGCGGTTGAGATAGCCCTTCGAGCGCTGAATGAAGACTACCTTCGTGGTCTCGTCGATGGCGGCACAGGCTGCATCGAGATCGAGCTTGCCGTCAGCGGTGAGCTCGATCTGCTTATAGTGCACGCAGAAATCAGCGAGCGAGCCGTTGCCCGATATGCCGCTGATGCCGATGACTTCCTCGAGGGTGTCGTAAGGCTTACCCGTGATCGAGAGCATGGTATCATTCGGACGGAGCAATCCGAACAGTCCGATGGTGAGCGCCTGCGTGCCGTTGGCGATCGAATGACGCACGAATGCGCTCTCAGCGCCGAACACACGGGCGTAGATTTTGTCAAGCGTTTCTCTGCCGAGATCGTCGTAGCCGTAGCCCGTCGAGCCTGCAAAGCAGGCCTCGGATACGCGGAATTCCGCAAATGCGTCCATCACGCGCGATGTGTTGGCAAAGGAAATGGCATCAATCTTCGCAAAGGCAGGTGCAAGCGAAGCCTCTGCTTCGGAAGCTAAAGTCAGTAATTCTTTTGAAAATTTCATAAGTTCCTTTCTGTTTAGAGGCTCTGCCTCCGGATATCTATAACCCTTTTTGATAATTCTTTATTCACCAAGCGCATTGACAAGCGCCTTGAATACCCTTCCGCGCTCTTCGAAATTTTTGAAGCTGTCGAAGCTGGCGCTGGCAGGCGTGAGTAGAACCACGTCGCCCTCATTTGCGATCTCAGCTGCCTTTTTCACCGCGGCTTCAAGATCGACCGCTTCGATCAATTCGGGCTGTCCGAGGCGATATTCGGGGCTTTGCTCGACCGCTTCGCGGATCTTGGGGGCAGTCGCGCCTGTGAGGATGACCGCCTTTGCCTTCTCGCAAAGGGGTGTTCCGAGCGGCTCATAGGGAATGTGCTTATCGTAGCCGCCGCAGATGGCAATGACCTTTTGGTTGAACGAGAAAAGTGCCGCTATCGTGCGTGTAGGGCTCGAATCGATCGAGCTGTTGTAGTAATCGACCCCGTTCAGCTTTCGTACCCACTCAATGCGGTGTTCAACGCCGCCGAATGTGCGCGCGACCGTTTCGATCGACTGAGGTGATACCAGTCCCCAAAGCGCTGCTGATGCCGACATATAGTTCTCGACGTTGTGTCTGCCCGGGAGACGAATGGCTGCAGTCTCCATAATTTTTTTACCGCTGTGATAGATGACACCCTCTTCTTCGTAAACTGCAGAGGGGGCGTTGGGTGTGACATGGGTGGAGACATAGGTGAGACTTCCCTGCACGCAATCGACAAGTGAGCGGGTCACATCATTATCGAAGTTAAGCACGGTGCGGCTGTCCTTCGACTGATAGCACAGTATGTTCGCCTTGGCTTCGGTGTACTCATCCATATCGATGTGCCAGTTGAGATGATTGGGGGTAATGTTGGTAATCACTGCTATTTCGGGCGAGCGATCCATCACCTGAAGCTGGAAGGAGGAGAGTTCGACCACGGCATAGTCGTCCGCTTTCATCTGATAGATGCGCGGCAGGAGCGGTGCACCGATGTTGCCGCCGAGGAAGATGGTCTTGCCGTCGGCTTCGAGGATCTTGGAGATGAGAGTAGTGGTGGTCGTCTTGCCGTCACTGCCCGTAATGGCGATCGTATGGCAGGGGCAGTATTCGAAGAAGACCTGCATTTCGGAGGTGAGTTCTGCGCCATGCTCGGTTGCTTTAAGGATACCGGGAATATCGGGACGGATGCCCGGCGACTTGAAGATCACGTCAGCTTCGATCTCGTCAAAGGCAGATTTGCCCAGTTTCAGTGCTACGCCCTTTTCGGTCAGTGTGTCGGACAGATCACCGAGTGCGTCGGCTTCCTTCTGGTCATACGCCGAGACGGTAGCGCCGAGGTCGAGCAAAAAGTCAATCAGCGGCGTGTTGGAGATTCCCACGCCGAGCACAGCGCAGTGCTTCCCGCTAAACCGTGCTTTCAGTGCATCTTTAATGTTCATATTTCTTCTCCTTAATTGATTGATAAACGGTTAAATTCGATAAAAATTGGTCATACTAAGCTATGATGTCGCTATAAATCGAGCCTACTTATCATTATAATATGAAACGAGCCGATTGGCAACCTTTTTTTCAAAAAAAGTCTAAAAAGTTTTGCAAAATGTGTTGGATACGACTTTCTCTTCGGTACTCAAAAAAATTGAAAAATTTTGAAAAAAGGTGTTGACAAATCAGATTTAATCTGCTATAATGTAAAACGTTGAGAGTGATGCGGAATTGTGTAACGGTAGCACGGCAGACTCTGACTCTGTTTGTTGGGGTTCGAAT
>CAYRQA010000117.1:0-5419 GCA_964426285.1 uncultured Lachnospiraceae bacterium
CATCGAGTTTTTCGTCTACGGACTGCTCGTTGCAGGGGTGACGGTCGCATCGGCGCTCTCGGATATCCTTCGGGTGCAGATCACCCAGCCGACCGAGCTCGAGGCGCTCCGTCTCAACGGATGGAAGATCCTCACCTCCTACGACAGCCTGAACGCAGGCTTCCAGCTGATCGCTTTCCTTGTGATCGTCGTGCTGACGGTCATGATCGGGCTCTTCGTCGCATCGCTCGTATCGCTGATCAGCAAGTCGCGCCTTTTCTATAAGATCACGTTGACAGAAATCATCTGCGGTGCGGTCGCATCGCTGATCATCGGACTTTTCGGCAAGTACTACGAGGTCGTTCAGGAGATCAACAAGGAGATCATCATCTCGTGGATCCGTATGGTGTACGAGATAGATGAGTTTTTGATCGTATATAAGGTGAGCAGTCAATCCTTCTGGTGGCTGTTGGCAGTAGCGGTGGTCATAGTCGTGCTGCTCATTCGCAAACCCTATACGAGAGGGACGCTCGGCGATCTGGTCGTCTCGGTCGATACGCCCCTTCAGACGGGCGAAGAAGAGAAAAAAGAGACGCCCGATACGCCCGAAGAAGACAAAGAGGCAGCACCGACCGTCAAGGGCGATGCCGATCCCTGTCCTGCCTTCACCGAGCTCGACGGGAAGATCGAAGCCTTCCGCGAGGAGCAGGCAATGGCGGACGTATTCAGATTTGATGCGCCTACTCTGCCCGAGCTGGTTCGCTTCGTCGTCAGCTACGCGAGAGATTCGCGCCTGCACCTCTCCTATACTGCCGAGGATATTGCCGCTTTCGTGGCGGGACTGGGTGCCGCAAGGCTTACCATCCTGCAGGGCATGAGCGGTACTGGCAAGACCAGTCTGCCGAAAATCTTCATGGAAGCGATCATGGGCAACTGCGAGATCATAGAGGTCGAATCCTCGTGGCGCGACAAAAACGAACTGCTCGGCTACTACAATGAATTCAGCCGCACCTACACGCCCAAAAAGTTCACGCAGGCACTCTATAAGGCGAAGCTGAACCCCAAGCGGATGACCTTCATCGTGCTCGACGAGATGAACCTGAGCCGAATCGAATACTATTTCTCTGACTTCCTCTCGTTGATGGAGAACGAGGAGGACAAGCGTGCGATCAAGCTGCTGAACGTCGGGCTCTATCGCACGGTCGGCGGCAAGCGCTATCCCTATCGCGGACTTTCCGAAGGACATACCATCAGAATCCCCAATAACGTGTGGTTTATCGGCACGGCGAACCGTGATGAGAGCACCTTTGAGATCAGCGATAAGGTCTATGACCGCGCACACACGATGAATTTCAACACGCGCGCACCGAAGGTGCTCTATCGGCACGCTCCGATCGCACAGCGCTATCTCTCGGTTGAAGCCTTCATGGGGCTTATCGAAGAAGCCAAGAAAACGGTGCATTTTGACCTCGATACCTGTGCGGTCATCGGCGAGGTGGAGGAGATGCTCGCGCCCTACAACATTTCCTTCGGCAACCGTGTCGCCAATCAGATCGAAGATTTCGTCCGCATTTACACCGCCTGCTTTGCGCCCACCGAGACGATCATGAACGATGCGCTTGAGATCATCCTGCTCAGCAAGGTGGTCAGCAAGCTCGAATTCAGAAGCATCGACAACAAGGAGCAGCTGGCTGCAAGCTTCAGACGCTTGCAGCTGAACCGTTGCGCCGACTTCATCCTGAAGCTGAACGAGGATTGATATGCAGACCGAACAATATATCGGCAGATTCGACCGAGCTGAGGACGATTATGCCTCCATCCTGCAATTTGCACGTGAGCACGGTCACCTTCGCTACAGCGAGTTTGACGCCGCCACCGTCGGTCAGCTCAATCTGTTTGCCCTGCGCGAAAATTTCGACTTTGACGCACTCGATGAAGCGCTCGAAAAGATCATCAAGGCGCTTCCTGCGATCAAACGGATCTTCGCAAAGCCGATCATTCGTCTAAAGGACAGCGGCGCCATCCTCCCCGTTGAATCGGTGCGGGTGGTCAATAACGCGACCATCCTCCATGCCTCAAGCCACAGCGAACTGTGGGAGGACATCACCGAGGACGGGCTGAGACCGCGGAAACTGCTGACGGTCAATCACGAGGACGACTATTCGATCTACGAAAATATCGCCTTTTGTCGGGCGATTGACGTCATTCTGCAGTTGGTGAGCAGGAATATCCGCATTCTGAGGGATATGCTCTACGCTGATCGGGATATGCGCTTCAATCTGCTTGAAAGGGAGAATCATATCGCCTATTTTCTCGCCATCGGCAAGTTGCATATCGGCTATGTGCGCGATTATGAGCAATACCGCGAGCGTGCCGAACGCTGTCTTGATCAGCTGATGTTTATCGACCGCGTCATCCGTGCGAGACTGGGCAGTCCCGTTTACAAGAAATGCAGGCGTTCTTCAGGCAAATTCACGCTCAAAAAGACGAATATTTTCCGCAATCACAAGGATTATCACAGAATTTATCTGTTGCTGAGGTGGTTTTCCGATGCGAAGCTGATCGAAGCAGCCGAGACAGATGCGCTCGAAGGCTATCGGGTTTTCTGTTCGATGTTCGCACTCTTTGCCGCAGGGCATTTCAACTTTGGTTTTGACGAGGAGAGGCAGATCGATTGCTTGAATCTGAATGCAGAATGCGCCTTCAAGGCATGGAAGCTGAAGCTCAAGACCCTCACCTGCGGCGATCATAAGGCGATCCGCTTTACCTTTGTAAAAGACTATTTGTACGGGGTGATCCTGATCCCGACGACCGACCGCTCGCGGGGAAAGGCAATGCTCGACAGCTTCCGTGTGCGCTATGATGCTGAGGAATACCTGCTCGCAGACCCCGTTGAGGAAGGGAACGAGCAGATCTATCTCAGCCTTTACGACGTCGAATCCTTCCGCCGACTTCAGCAGATCATCCTGCGCGGCATGATCTACGCAGACGGGAAGCGGGACATCTGCCCCTTCTGCGGGCGACCGCTGACCCGCAGTGAAGAGGAAGAGACAGGCGAAGCATACGAGTGCAAAGCCTGCCGAACCAAGATCATGCACCTGACCTGTCCCGAGCGGGAATTGCCCTATTTTGCCACAGGTATCTGGCATCACCGCCCGTCCGAGAACGCTTCGCGCATCTACAGGGACAAGCTGGTGTATAACAGGTATCTCGAAGGACAGCTGCACTATCGAAATATCACCCGCATCGCAGAGGGCGAACAAATCGTCTGCCCGCAGTGCGGAAAGATACATTGAAATATAAAATAACAGGTGCCTCGAGAGAGACACCTGTTTGAATTTATTCGGTTCTTTCATTCATCCGCGCATTCACGCCCTCGAGGGCATCCTGCACCTCCCTGTACGGGGTCAGACCGTCGGTGTGGAACATTCCTCGGTTGGACGAGCGCGTTCTGTGCAGGAAATCGCCCCAGCTGAACCAGTGCGCGCCCACTATGAAGGGCATATTGTAGAAGTCAGCCGACACCTGCGCTACCTGTCGGGCGCGTTCGGTCTGCGTTCGCATGAGCTGTGGGTAAGACCAGTCAAGCTTGTTCGGATCGTCGTAGAGATGGGAATCGCGCGCGGGCACCGACCATTCGCAGATCATCAGCGGCTTGCCGGTCATCTCGTGCATCAGCGTCAGATACTGGCGTTCCGCCATGTCGAGCCCCCATACGTCGTTGGACGGATAGATATTGACCGCGATGCCGTCGAAATCCTTGTAGAGATCGAGGTTGTCGAAAACGCCGCGCACCTCATGGATCATGAAGCGGTTGGTGAAGATCAGCCGCCCGGGGTCCTCCTCGCGGATGATGCGGATGATCTTCTCGTTGAAGGTACGCAGGATGATGTGCGAAAATTCGTTGAAATCCTCGTATTTTGCCCCTTCGATGACCATCGGTTCGGGACGCCGGGCAAGCAAGTCCTCGAAGGAGGCAAAGTTGCTTGCCCATGCCCTGTTCAGTTCGCCGATCGTTTCATACTTTCCGCGCAGAAACTTGCCGAACTCGATTGCACAGTAGGGCGACCAGACGTAGCGGTAGAGATTCCAGTGCGAGCGCTCGTTCGCCGCCATCCACGCCATGTAATATTTTTTATCACGGAAGAGTGAAGCCACGCCCGCGATCTGCTTGCGCACATCCTCCTCCCAGTGCGGGTCGAAGGGATCGGGGAAGGCGTGGTTGAAACCGCCGATCGCCGCCGCACCTGCCGCGGGGTCTTCATTCGAGCGCGCCTCGTCTCGGTTCATCAGCCCCACGTAGGTAGAGCGGGCGCTGATGTCGGTGTTCACGCGGTAAAACTGGAAGACGGTCGGTTCTCCGACTGACTTCTGATGTTCGTTGAATTCGCACCACTTTTCGAGGCTCGAACCGTTGGCGATCGTGTTGAAATGCAGCTTTTCGAGGGTCGGGTAGGTCTCATCGGGCGTGATGCGGTTGTTGTACATCGCGCATCCCACCGAGTAGAAGGGCTTACCGTCGGTGTCGACCAGCCACCAAGTGCCGTCGACCTGCTCAAGGCGAATGTGATCGGCGGGTGCAAAGGAAGCAGGGACTTGGGAGCGTGTCAGCACGGGCTCGGGATGCTCGACTGCAGGCAGACGGTGGGGCTCACCGAAGGAAAGTTCCTTCACAAAGAAGCACCCGTGCGTCTTCATGTGGAAGCCGAAGGAAATAATGATCCGATCGCATCCTTCGAGCGGCGCGAAGACGGGGAAGCAGAAATCGACCCATTCGTCGGTCTGCCCGAACCAAAAATTCAGCTCGGTCATGGTTCGATAGCCGCATTTGTAGGTGATCCAGACGTTTGCCTCGCGCGGATAGAGCCCCTCGGTGCGGAACTTGCCGCAGACCGTGCCCTCACGAAGGGGCAGGGCACACTGATAGGCGAGCCGCACGTCCTTGATGCCCGCGATCCACGGTCCGACGGTCAGCATCTCGCCGTCTGCCGCGTAGACCGCCGTCCTCTCGGCAGGGATATTTTCTATATCGGTCAGTGTGCGGTTCCATTTCCAGTCGGACAGGGTGAGCGACAGTTTCTCTTTCATAACGGTACCTCTCGGATTGAATGAATGTGTAATATTGTAGCATAAAACGCGCGGATGGTCAATATCTTTTGGCGAAAATGGCAAGAAATCGCTCCAAATGAAGGTTGAGAATAAACTTCATTTGGGGTGGTATTTTACTCATCTGCACCACACCCGTAGGGACCGGCGTCCTCGACGGTCCGAAAACGAGCGATTAGCACTCGTAATGAATTTATGCGATAACCCTTCGACGAACCGTCGAGGACGCCGGTCCCTACAAGGATGTATCCCTCAACGCAAAAGATGCCCCCTTTCGGGGCGTTCACTTAGGGATTATTGAAAACGACGATAATTTTTGAGTGACGTCCTCAAG
>CAYRQA010000118.1:0-5415 GCA_964426285.1 uncultured Lachnospiraceae bacterium
CGGCTATTCAAAGTTTTGAGGGGGGCTTAGGGGGGATCTTTTTCAAAAGATCCCCCCTAAAAAGTGCAACCAAATCGCGTGAAATCGGTCTATGAGGGTGAAGGACCTTCAAGTTTAACCAACTCGAAAGGAGGAGCAACCGAAATGGAGGACGAAAAGATCATCGCGCTCTATTTTGCGCGAAACGAAGATGCGCTGACCGAGACGGCGGCAGTCTACGGCGGCTATTGCAGTGCGATCGCGCGGTCGATTCTCGACAGCCGCGAGGATGTCGAGGAGTGCGTCAGCGATACGTGGCTGAGGACGTGGGAATCGATCCCGCCGAATAGTCCGACCAGCCTCAAGGCGTATCTCGGCAAGATCACCCGCAATCTGGCGATCCACCACTACGAAAAGGCGCGCGCCGAGAAGAGGGGGAGCGGGCAGGTACCGCTGGTGCTCGCAGAGCTTGCCGAATGCCTGCCCGACAGGGGCTCGGTCGAGGATGAGCTGGCAGGGCGTGCGCTCACCGAAGCGCTTGACCGCTTCCTCGGGCAACTCCCGAAAGAAAAGCGCATCGTTTTCCTGCGCCGCTACTGGTACGGCGCATCGGTCGGTGAGATCGCCCGTGATCTGTCGATGTCCGAGGCAAAGGTGAAATCGATGCTCCACCGTCTGCGGGGGGCGCTGAAGCGCCTGCTTGAGAAAGAAGGGATTTTATGAAATACGAGACTGTTTGGAAGAGCCTGACCGATATTCGCGATGAATATGTCGAAGAAGCCGCACCCGACAATGAAAATGCGGCAAATGAGCCGAAAATGGCAAAAAAACGCTTGCAAAAGCGTGTGATCGGATGGGGTGCACTTGCCGCATCGCTGGTGATCGTGGCGGTCGCCGCCTATCCGATCGTCAGCCGCCTTGTCTCTGACGATACCGCAATCGCCGACGATGCCTACGCGGACTATCCGACCCGCCCGATGAAGGACTATGAGGTGATAACCCCCAATCTCGCATGGGTCTATATGTTCGAGTACGAGATCGACGGCAAGACCGAACGGTTGGCATTCCCGGCCGTCGAATGGGAAGGCGAGACCTACTCACTCACCTGCACAGACAACGACTATGTGACTATCCCTGCCGAGCAGATGGGCGAGGCGCTCGGTGAGGTGGAGGTGACCGCGTACAGTCACCATAACCCCGTCAGCGCCATACTGTCTGCGACGCTCTATGCCTGCGAGGGCATCGATCCCGCATACGGCGTGGTCGTGAAGCTGGAGGGCGTCGATGAATACTACCTCTACCGAAGCGGTCGCTATGCCGAAACGCTCGATGAACTGGTCGAAAAAGCAAACTATCGCGACCTTTTGACCGTTTCGCCGAACATCTTCCACTACACCGTCAACGGCAAGGGCGAACCGGTCTACCTCGTCTTCGAGGGTATGACGACCGATATTCTGTGGAACGAACTGCTCGCCTACGGCGAGACGGTCGATTATGAGGGCGATGCCGACTATTATCTGTCTGTCTCGATCGGGCACGAGCTTCTGCAATACCGTTCGACGCTCTGCATCAGTGCCGACGGCTACGTCACCTTCGGTGCACTGAAAGCGGGCAGGGCAGTCTACGTCGGCAGGGAGCGTGCACGCGCCTTCCTCGATTACCTCGAAGATAACCTCACGGGCTATCGACTGGTCGAGGAAGTCGATCAATCGCTGCCGCAAAACGAATCGCCCGGGGCGATGGTCACAGTGACCTCTGCTCCGAAAGAGCCCGATACGCCTCAATAAACAAAATACGCCCCGAATGGAAGCCATTCGGGGCATTTGCTATCCTCGCACGGCAAGTATTTCCGTGCTTTATAAGTTCTTGGGGCTTAGGGGGAGGGATTCTTTCAAGGCGCTGTTGACAAACTATTGCTTCAGGAAGGCGAGAGCCAAGGAAGTGGGAGGAGAGCTCGATGAGGAGATCACTTCGCCAAGGCGAAGTGGGAAAACTTCGGCGCCCTAGATGGTTTCGCCCTCCTCTCGATTTGCCTAACGACTTTGCGGGTAGCGCCTTTCAAGAAAGGGTTCCCCAAGAGAATTACCCGAAAATCAGCTTTCGGTCAAAATGGAGAGGCCCGAAGAGGTAGGGGAGCATGAGGAAAGAGCCGTTGGTGCGGATATATTGCTCGGCGCTCTGGATGAACATATCGTTGACCTCGTCGCAGGAGGCGGCATTGAGTGCAGAGAGCATGATGCCCGTTCCCTCGGCGGAGGCGACGTTCATGGGGCAGGCGAGCACGGGGAGCACGGACTGGTCGGAGAGAGAGGGGTAGGCTTCGTCCGATGCGCTGTATTTGGGGATGGGCAGGATGCCGCAGATCTCGTCGGTCTGCGCAAAGGAGGAGAGCTCGCTGAGCGTGCCGATATAGAAGAGCGATTCGCCCGAGACGAAGCGTTCGCGGGCATAGGCAACGTCATCGTCGGCGGAAGCGGAATCTTCGGAAGCGTCCGCAGGCTCGAGGGCTTCATCCTCGGCGTAGGGGAGAATCAGAGCGTTCAACCGCTCGACGAGTGCGAGATAGGCGGGATCGGCGAGCAGGGCTGCGCCTTCCTCGGAGCCCGAGGAGATGCCCGATGCCGCAAGGAGCAGATCGGAAGCTGACCCGTCGTAGATGATGCCGCCCGTGCCGTCGAGTTCGGCGGTCAGCTCGGCGATAGAGAGCATGGTTTCAAAATCCCAGCTGCCCGATTGAACGGCGGCGTACAGATTGGGTGCGTCGAGCATCTGCGCGATCGTCTCGTTGAAATAGACGCAGAGCTGACGCGTGGGCTGACGGAGCACGTCGCCCCAGATGCCGTAGATGCCCTCCCAGCCGGCATTGAGCTCGGCGGTCGCCTGTGCGCTGATGCAGATCGAATCGGTTTCGAAGAAGGGGAGGGAATCGAGGGTGACGAGCAGTCCCTTTTCCTTGAGCTCGGTCAGAAGGGTGGGCGAGATGACCAGCAGATCGCAGAAGTAGACGTCGGTTCGAACCTTTTCTGCAAGCTCGGCGGCGATCTGCTCGGCGGTCATCGAAACACAGGTCAGCTGAACGTTGTATTTCTCCTGCACCAGACGGTTGCGGCGGTCGGCATAGACGTTGATGAGCTCGTCGGAGGTCGGGAAAATGGCGTTTTCGAGCCCTTTTTCCTGCACAATGAGGAAATAGTCACCGCCAAAATCACGATCGGCGAGCAATTTGAGCTGATTTTCGGGGGTGTAGGGATCGTTCGGGTTAATGGGTGCGGGCGAGTAGTAGGAGGGTGTGGTCAGCGGGGCTTCGGTGAGCCCGATGGGAGCGGATTGAGCCGTGCCCGAAGCAGTAAGGTCGGCGGCGAGCATTTCGGCAGTCGAGCAGGCAGGGAGCGTGCAGGCAGTGAGTGCGAGCAGCGCTGCCATTGCCCGTTTGAGGATCGGTGTTTTCACAAAAATCTCTCTTTCTGATTGACAGCATTTCATTTTTGAGGGGCAGAACCGTCAGAATACGGCTACTGTATCTATTGTAGCAAATCGCAGGGGCATGGTCAAGTGCATTGCGGGGCTTCTTTTGTAAATTTTTTGGTATGGGTGCGATTTTTTTCATAAAAAATGGCAAAAACGATTGCAATGACGGCAAAAGTATGCTAAAATATGGCGAAGCGGTCTTCCGCGAAGATAAATATGATTTACCGAAAGGATGAACAATGATGCCTGATATCCATCGTTTACCCGATTTTTCGAAGGTCACCTTTGACGGTGACAACAATGACACCGCTCTGCGTTATGAGCTGACCGACAACGGTCTGACCGTCTACCTGAGTGCGACCGAAGCCCGCCCGAAGCTGGTACAGCTCCGCTGGGAGGGATTCACCGACAGCCCCGTCCGCATCCTCGGCGATGCATGGGAGCGCGGCTACGGCGACCTGCAGTGGGCAGGCATCTGCCCCGAGCGCTTCATGCCCTGGTACTGCCTCGCAACCGACGGCAAGACGACCACAGGCTACGGCGTGATGGTCCTCCCCTCTGCTATGGCAAGCTGGTCCTACGACAACAAGGGCATTTCGCTCTTCCTCGACGTGCGTTGCGGCGGCATCGGCGTCGAACTGAACGGTCGTGAGCTCGAGGTCTGCACGGTCGTTACCCGCACCTACGAGGGTATGACCTCCTTCGAGGCGGCAAAACAGTTCTGCGCCGTCATGTCCCCTAACCCCATCCTCCCCGAAAAGCCTGTCTACGGCGGCAACAACTGGTACTACGCCTACGGTCATTCCTCCTACGAGGAGATCGTTTCGGACGCTTCGCTTCAGGCGAAGCTGGCTGAAGGGCTCGAAAACCGCCCCTTCATGGTCATCGACGACGGCTGGCAGCCCAACGGCTGTGCAGGTCCTTGGGTGGCTAACGAGCGCTACGGCGACATGAAGAAGGTCGCCGACACCTTCAAGGCAATGGGCGTGCGCCCCGGTATCTGGGTGCGCTTCCTGCGCGACGAGCGCCCCGAGATCCCTGCCCAGTGGCGTCTGAACAAGCGTAATCTGGCAGTAGACGATCCCCGCTTTAGACAGGAAGGCTTCCTCGATCCTTCGCATCCCGAGGTGCTGAAGTTCATCGCCGACGACGTGAAGAAGATCGTCCACGACTGGGGCTATGAGCTCATCAAGCACGACTTCTCGACCATCGATATGTTCGGCGAATGGGGCAAAGACCGTAACGGTCTGATCACCCGCGGCGGCTGGTCCTTCTACGACAAGACCAAGACCTCTGCCGAGATCGTCAAGCAGCTCAACAAGACTATCCTCGAGGCGACCGACGGCAAGTGTCTCATACTGGGCTGCAACTGCATCGGTCATCTGCTCGCAGGGCTCGCGCATCTCAACCGCACGGGCGACGACACGAGCGGCAACGAATGGCACCGCACCCGCAAGATGGGCGTGAACACTCTCGCATTCCGTCTCTGCCAGAACGGTAGCTTCTTTGCGGTCGATGCAGACTGCGTCGGCTTCATCAAGGGCAAGATCGACTGGTCGCTCAACAGCGCATGGGCTGATCTGCTCGCACATTCGGCTTCGCCCCTCTTCATCTCCTGCCCGAACGGCGGGCTCGACGACGAGCAGTTCGCCTTCATGAAGGAACTCTACGCTGTCGCATCCAAGGCAGAAGACGAGCTCATCCCCCTCGACTGGGAATACACCACCACACCCGAACGCTACCTCCTCAACGGCAAGAAAGTCTCCTTCAACTTCTTCCCCGCATCGGGCGGTGATCTCGAGGGTTAAGGATTTTTTGGAACCCTTTCTTGAAAGAAAGGGTTCCAAACCTCCCAAAGAACTTTTGAAAAGTGCCGTAAATACTTGCGGCGCGGGTGGACTGAGCCTAAACAAAGATTTCACATAAACAAATCCTCTATTCACTGCACCCATGAGGAAAGTGATAGGG
>CAYRQA010000119.1:0-5413 GCA_964426285.1 uncultured Lachnospiraceae bacterium
GTGCAGAGGTGTGGTAGAAGACGCCGTAGCCGCGGCTGCTGATAAAGAAGGGGACAGGTTTGTAGAGATCGCGCCCCTCGGAGGAATTGGCATCCTTGGTCCAAAGGACGATTTTCTGACCGAGCTTGTCAAGCTGCGTGAAGCTCTCGCCGCATCCGTAGAAATGCTCACCATTGTGGATCTGCAGGCTGACAGCGCTGTACTTGCGCAGATCGTCGCAGGAGCGGACGTGCGAGAAGGGAAGCGGATTGTAATTTTGCAGACAGCGTGAATCAGAGGAGTGGAGCGTCTTGGTCAGCTCCTTGCCCTTCGCATCGCGCACGATGATGTGGAAGGGATTGTACTGCACCTCGACGGTCATCTTGTCGGTGCGGTAGACCGCGTGCTTTTCATCTGCTTCGGCAGGCGCGACCTTGATGGTCTCGGGCTTTTTTGCGAGCATGAGCGAATCTTCGTCGCGAGGTGCAGTGCCCGTGCCTGTTTCACGGCAGGTTGTGCGGATGCGGAGGACGTTCTCGGCGACAAACTCGAGCGAGATGGGATATTCGGGCGCTTCGGGGTAGGCAGGGGGAAATGCCCACGATCTGGTCGGCTCGAATGGGGCTGAGTACATATTGAAGGAAATACGGTTCTTGCGCTCAAAGCGCTTGTAGCGCAGTTTTCCGCACCCGTTTTCGGGATCAAATTCCTCAATCACTTGGGCATTATAATGGATATTGCCCAGCCTGTTAAACTGCTCGGACACGTCAATGCCTTGGTTTAAGTAGTGGTAATTTTGTGTTTTCATACGAAAGTGGTAACTCCTTTTTCGGAAACTGTCTACATTATAACCAAAAAACGTGTATTTGTCAATGGTGTTGTCTTGACAAGGTGGAAAAATTGTGGTAGACTTAGACTAAATTCGATCAAAGGGAGGCAAATATGTACATATACATCGGAGACGATTGTGTCCTGCACGACAACCATGAGCTGTCTGCTTCGATTTGTATCTCAGCCGACGATATTGCGTTCCCATATCCCGAATACCGAGATTTTCTGTATCCAATTCTTTGTGATTGGACGGATATACTGTTAGGACACACGAACAGCAAGACCGCACGGTATGAACTTCGTTTTCTCGGCAGCGGCTATCAGATGAATATACGTCAAGACAGCGAGAAAGTGCTGGAGATCGCCTTCGATTATGTTGATAAGCATTTGGGGCGTATCTGTTTGCCGTATGATGAGCTTATGTTGGCAGTGTATGACGCATTGGTCGATTTTAAGTCGATACTTTATCAAAGTGAGCTGAATGCCTACACCGATCTTTCCGGCGTGAAGAAAGAAGTGTCCGAAAGCATTCAAAAGTGCAAAACTGTAATAACTAAATAAGCTCCCCTATGGCGGACTATATATGTGATCGTGAGCCAAGGAGAAAGAGGGGAGGAGTCTGAGGAGGGGAGAAAGAAACTTCGGCGTTTGAGATGGTTCTTTCTCCCCACCTCAGATCAAATTTCGACCGAAGGGAGAAATTTGCACCGATTTTTTACAAATGAATGAATATATACATGAAACTCACCGAGCGACTGCTCGGTGAGTTTCGTATATCAGAACTTCTTCAGATTTTCCGCAGACTTCACGATCGCGCCCGCCTGATCGGGATGACCGTAGTGCTCGATGGCAAAGTATCCGTTGTAGCCGCCCTCGATCAGCTTGCGCACATACTCGGCGATCGGCATATAGCCCTCGCCCGTTGCCGCGGGTGCCATGCCGCGTTTGTGCTTGAAGCCGACGTACTTTTCCTCCACACCGCGGTCCTTGGTGTGGACATGTACGATGTAATCCTTCAGCAGGGCATAGCCGTCCTCCATGCGCTCGTCGCTGTAGATGAAGTTGCCCGTGTCGAGGGTGAAGCGCAGACCGTCGACGTTCTGCATGAACCAAAGAAGACCCAGCACGCGAGCAAAGGGTGCATTGAAGCCGTCGAAGTCCTCGAGGGTGACGGTGATGCCCTCTTCTGCAGCGAGCTTCACCGCACCGCGGAGCATCTCAGCCATTTTGACGATCGATTCGTTCGACTTCATGAAAGCGTCGAGCTTCGGATCGATGACAGGCGTCTCGGGGATGCCGATCTCGTCGAGCAGGGCATTCAGCGTTCTAGCTTCCTCTTCGGACAAAAATCCGGGAATAACGAGAATTTTCGTCTGTCCCTCTGCCTTGGCGTTGGCGAGATGACCCTTGAAGCGCTCGTAGCTGCCGTATTCATCGCCGCCCCAGTTGTAGAACTCGAAGGAGCAAGCTACCTTCATGCCGGCTTTGCGGATGGCGGGCAGCATGATGGGATTGCGCGCGATGTTCGAATTGTTGATGTCGACCGCATCGATGCCTGCGGCAACAGCGGCAGAAAGGATCTCGTCGATCGACTTGCCGCTCTGTTCGGTCGCTTGCATGGCGTGGTCAAAAAATATGGAAAGTTTCATAATATAGCCCCTTTTGAGTGTGAATATTTGTATCTATTATAGCAAACGGAAGATTCTTTGTCAAGGAGGGGGCGGTGATTTTAATAGCAACAAAAAAATGCAATATCGCCTTGATAAATGGCACGGAATATGGTATAATGGGGGCAATCACAGTCGATTTTCCCCAATTCGCGCATCGTTCAGAAATAAAGTATTTGGAGGCGTCCAATGAAAGTCGTATTACAGAATCTCACCAAAAAATACCCCTCCCGCAACAAAAAAATACAGGAAGAGGTTGTCGCAGTCGATGATTTTACCTTCGAAATTCCAGACGGAAAGCTGATCGGACTGCTCGGTCCCTCGGGCTGCGGCAAAAGCACCACGCTGAACCTCATCAGCGGTCTGAAAAAACCGACGAGCGGCAAGATCTTCTTCGGAGAGGATGACGTGACTGCACTGCCCCCCGAAAACAGGGGAATCGGGCTTGTTTTCCAAAACTACGCACTCTATCCGCATCTGACCGTCAAGCAGAATATCCTCTTTCCGCTGCAAAATCTCAAAGGAGCAGACAAGCTGTCTAAAGCCGAGATGAACGAGAAGGCGGCGGAGATTGCCTCGCTCGTGCAGATCGATGAGCTGATGGACCGCAAGCCGAGCGAGCTCTCGGGCGGTCAGCAGCAGCGGGTAGCGATCGCCCGCGCACTGGTCAAAATGCCGCGCGTGCTCCTGCTCGACGAGCCGCTCTCCAACCTCGATGCCCGTCTCAGACTGCAAACGAGAGAGGAGATTCGTCGCATTCAACGCGAAACGAAGATCACCACCGTTTTCGTCACCCACGACCAGGAGGAAGCGATGAGCATCTCCGATCTGATCGTCGTCATGAAGGCGGGCGTCGTTCAGCAGATCGGTGCACCGCAGGAGGTCTACGACAGCCCGAAAAATCTCTTTGTAGCCAAGTTTCTCGGCACGCCGCCCATCAATGTATTCGAAGGAACACTGCGGGGAAATGGGCTGTACGTCGGCGAGGACAGGGTGCTCTCTTTCAAGGACATCGACTGCAAGAACGCCGATGACAGGGAAGTCTGCGTCGGCATTCGTCCCGAGGGCTTTGTGCTCTGCGAGGACGGACCGCTCTGCTGCACCCTCGGCGGCATAGAGGTCATGGGACGGGATATCAGCGTCGTTTCCACACACCCCGACGCCATGGTTGCGACCATCCGATCGATCATCAGCGCCGAAAGCAAGGTCGATCTTGCGTCTCGGACAGTTCGTTTTGCGCTTAAACCGAACAAGGTGTTTGTCTTCGATAAGCAGACCGAAGAGCGGATCGACTTTTCGGCAGAGGGATAAGGTGACGTGATGGAAAAAAGAAATTGGAAGGCGTGGCTCTATCTGCTGCCTGCGATTCTGTTTTTGGGCGTTTTCATGGTCTATCCGCTGGTGGACGTCTTTGTGTATTCCTTTGAAGAAGGGTACAACTCGGCATCGCAGACCTTTTTCGATATCGGACTGTATAACTATTCCTACGTTCTGCACGACCCCTACTTTTTGCAGGCGGTCAAGAACACCTTCATTCTGGTGCTCATTACCGTCCCCCTCTCGACAGGCATCTCCCTGCTGATCTCGCTCGGGCTGAGCTCGATCAAAAAACTCAGAAATCTATTTCAGACCGTCTATTTTCTGCCCTACGTGACCAATACGCTTGCGGTCGGCTTGGTCTTTATGATCCTCTTCAAAGAGACTGCCTATTCGGACGGGCTGATCAATATGTTCATCAACTTCTTCGGCGGTGAATCGGTCGATTTTATCGACGGCCCTTACTGGGCGAAGATGTTTGTGCTCTGTCTCTACACGATCTGGGTCGTCATGCCCTTCAAGATCCTCATTCTGACGAGTGCGCTGGCATCGGTGAATCGCGACTATTACAATGCGGCAAAGATCGACGGGACCTCGAAGCTCAGAACCTTCACTCGTATCACGCTGCCGATGATCTCACCGATGCTCTTTTACCTCGTGATCACAGGTTTCATCGGCGCATTCAAGGCATACAGCGACGCAGTCGCCCTCTTCGGCACCGATCTGAATGCCGCGGGCATGAACACGATCGTCGGCTACGTCTACGATATGCTCTACGGCGACAGCGGCGGCTATCCGTCCTACGCTTCTGCGGCGGCGATCATCCTCTTCGCCATCGTGCTGACCATCACCTGCATCAACCTGCTGGTCAGCAAAAAACACGTTCATTATTAAAGGAGGGAAGCTGCTATGGGAAATCCCGTTCCGCTTGATCAAATCGAAAAGGCAGCCCATACCCGCAAAACGCTCACCAAAGCGATCGTTTACGCACTGCTCATCGTTTGGGCGATCATCGTGCTTTTTCCGTTCTATTGGATGCTGCTGACCTCGGTCAAGAGCTACAGCTCATACAATGCAGAGTATATTCCGAAGTTCTTCACCCTCTCGCCCACCCTGCAAAACTACGTCGATGCCTTCACCACGGTTTCGCTCGGGAAGTACTTTCTGAACACGCTCATTTTTACCCTTGCTACCACGGCGCTCATGCTCATCGTGATCGTGCCTGCGGCATTTGCCTTTGCAAGGCTTGAGTTCAAGGGCAAAAATCTGCTCTTCACCCTCTTTTTGTCGCTGATGATGATCCCGAACGAGCTGGTTATCATCACAAACTACACGACCATCACAACTCTCGACCTGCGCAATACCTTTACAGGGCTGATCCTACCGTCTGTCACCTCGGTTTTCTACATCTATCTGCTCAAGGAAAACTTCGGGCAGATCCCCGATGAGCTATACTATGCCGCCAAGGTCGACGGCACCTCCGATCTGAAATACCTCTTGAAGGTCATGCTGCCCATCTGCAAGCCGACGATCATCACCGTGACCATTCTGAAGGTCATCGAGTGCTGGAACGCCTACGTATGGCCGAGACTGATCACCTACGACGAAAACTATTATCT
>CAYRQA010000120.1:0-5391 GCA_964426285.1 uncultured Lachnospiraceae bacterium
TACGATCTCGAAGAACACCTTGGCTTCTACCCGATCGGTATCGGTCAAGATCAAAAGTCCCGCAGGAAATACGGGACACATCTGTTTTTCCTGCGCGTAAGCGTACAGCTTTCCAGATGCCATTTCGATCTTGTGCACGTCGCTCAGATCCCCATCGTAATCAAGCGTCACGACCCTTCTTTCGGGAATGGTTCTCTCGTAAATGCCCGCAGCTTTGCTGTATTGCTGATTGACATTCAGATACTCAAGCGTATATTCGATCTTATGAAGCTCGGTCTGCAGCTCACTGATCCTCTCCTCTGCGATCTTCTTCCCCGTCTCGAAGAGCTCTTTATTCTTGATGAATTCATCGTTGTGAATATACCTCGTCAGCTCTTTGAGTGGCATTCCGAAATCGATGCACAGCAGAATGACGTCGAGGATCGGGAGCTGTTCGGGCGAATAATAGCGATAACCCGTCTTTTCATCGACATATATCGGCTTCAGAACACCGATCTTTTCGTAATATCTCAGCGAATTGATGTTAATATTCCGTAGCTTTGCAAATTCACTGATCGTAAACAAATTAGTCATCCCTATTCGCCCTCCGATGCCAAAAGAGCGCACACCTATTCTGCACTTCTCAGATATCGGTGTGCGCTCTGCATTTCTGCTCGATTTATTTGCAGCAGCTCAAAATGATCTCCACACACCGCTCGATCCCCAGCTCACTGGTGTTGAGGCAAAGGTCATAGTTCTCTGCAAGTCCCCAGACCTTGTCGGTAATGTGTCTGTAGTATTTTGAACGCTTTTTGTCTCGTTCGAGCACGTGTGCTTTCGCGTCCTTCTCTGCTACATCGTGTTCTTCGACTACTCTCTTGGCACGGTCATCAAGATCACCGTAGACGAAAACATTCAGGCAATCCTTTCTGTCCTCCAATATGTAAACGGCGCAGCGACCGACGATCACGCAGGGACCGTTTTCGGCGATCTCATGGATGTATTCGGTCTGATATGCGTTGACCAGATCGCGCATCAGCATATTGTCCTTGTTGGTCGCATTATAGCCGCTGATACCGCGAGTGGCAAGATTGAAGAGCAGACTGGTCGTCGAGTATTCGCCCTCTTTTTCGACCGTCTTTTCGGAGAGCCCGCTTCGATTGGCGACCGTCTTGATGATCTCCTTATCGTAAAAACGGAACGCCGAGACGCTCGGCTACCATTTTGCCGATGGTGTGTCCGCCGCTTCCGCACTGGCGACCGATGGTGATGATCTTTTTCATTTCAGTTCCTCCTTATGAAAAATCTTTTTCCAACAGAATACCAAAGTGATAATCGATGCGATGCAGGAAATACTGTCCGAGATCGGTCCTGCCCACAGTACGGTCGTTACGTCGCCGACTGCACCGAGAATCAGCACTGCGGGAACGAGCACGACGATCTGTCTGAGCAGTGAAAGCACGGTCGACTGGATGGGCTTGTCGATCGCCTGGAAGAAGATACCGGTCACGATGCTCACACCGACCGTGAAGGTCGCCGACATGTAAATCTGCATACACTTGTGTGCGAATTCCATATACAGATCGTTCTGCTTACCGAAGATGCTGACGATCTGTTCGGGGAAGAACTCGAGAATCACCCATGCCACTGCCATAACGATCGTACCGACGAGCAGCTCATTCTTGTAGAGCTTCTTGACTCGGTCATACATGCCGCTGCCGTAGTTGTAGCTGATGACCGGCAGGATACCGGTCGCAAGTCCGAGCACTATTGAGACGAGGATCTGGCTGACCTTCATAACGATGCCCATGACGGCGATTGGGATGTCGGCGCCGTACTTAGACTCCATACCCGTTACCTTCAGGGTGTTGTTTACGACCGCGATCACGATAACGAGCGCAAACTGAGTAATAAAGCTGGAAAGACCGAGCACACACATTTTGCCGCTGAGCTTGAAATCCTCTTTTTCGAGTTTGACTGTCTTGCGGCGGGTCATACATACGATGAAATAGATCGTATTGAGGATCAGACCGATGATGGTTGCCCAGCCTGCGCCTGCAACGCCCCAGTCGAAGACGAAGATGAAGATAGGGTCAAGGATGACATTGGCGATACAGCCGATCAGCATACCGATCAGACCAACATTTGCACGTCCGTCTGCACGGATGATCGAAGTGAAGGACATATCGATGGCAAGGAAAGTGAAGCCGAGCACGATCGGTCTGCCATAACCCAGGCACAGGTCGATCGATGCTTCGGTCGCACCGAAGAGCCAGCAGAGCGGCTCAAGGAAAATTTGGCAAAGGATGGTGAAGATGACGCCGAATCCGATGGTCAGAACCATGGCGTTTCCTACGCCCTTGGCAGCTTTGTCGGCTTTGCCCTTACCCATATTCAGGCCCATGTAGGTGGCACAACCGTCACCGATCATCAGTCCGACAGCCAATACGACGGTCATCAAGGGCAAAATTACGTTTGTAGCGGCATTGCCCAGACCGTTTGCACCGTCAGAGCTGTTGCCGATGAAGATCTGGTCGACCATGTTGTAAAGTGAGTTGAGGATCAGCGAAATAATACTCGGTACGGCAAAGCGTACCATCAATTTACCAATTCGCTCTGTACCGAGCGGATTGGAGACAGACATTGTTTGTTCCATATATATATATATTCCTCCTGTTTTGTATCCTTGCTATTATAAACTCTGTTATTATAACAGGGTCAATGGCGTTTTTGAATAAAAATAAGGAAAATATGGACAAAATCATTGTCTTTTTGGCAATCGATGCCCAAGGGACGGTTATCCGTTCTTCAGGATTGGTTCGAGCATTTCCACACGGTTAAAGGGGAACGAGAAGTAGTACCCGTCGGCAAAATCCTCTGTGAGCGCCATCATTTCCTTCGCCAAGCGAATGCCCGCCTCTTCGCCTTCCGTTCGGGTCATATCCTCGCGGTAACGCGCCAGCACCTCGTCGGTCACCTCGATGCCCGTCATTTCATTCTTCATAAACGTGGCGTTTTTCAGGCTGACAAAGGGCATAATTCCGCAGAGAACGCGTGCGCCTGTCGCTTGCTTGATTGCTCTGACACACTCGGCACTTTCTTTGGTCGAAATGGGCTGTGTCAGAAAGAAGGTCGCACCTGCATCCATTTTCTTTTTGACCCGTGAAATTACGTTGTCGATATTTTTGCTCGCTTGATTGATCGCCCCGCCGTAGCAAATGGGCGCATCGGAAAACTGATCCTCGTTCATATCGTTCATAATCCGCATCAGTCCCACCGAATCGAAGTTGAATACGCTCTTGATGCTGCTTCGAACCATCGAAGGAACGGGATCGCCCGTGATCACCAGAAAATTGTAGATGTGATTAATGTGTGCACCGAGCAGTTGGGCACGCATGGCGATCGCATTTTTATCCCGACAGCAGATATGCGGCATCACGCACATTCCCGTCTCCCTTGCCACCTTCTCAGCCATGAGGATCGAGTCTGCTCTGGTTCGTCCCGAAGGTGAATCGGGGAAGGTCAGCACGTCTACACCGCTCTTTTGAAGCAAATGCGCCGCATCCATCAACTTTTCGTCATCACAGCCCACGGGCGGTGCAAGCTCGACCGCAATCAGCTTCTTCCCTTTTCCGCCAAAGAATGAGTGATCTGCTTTGGGCGAACTGACTTTGGGCATATGGGATACCGCTTCTTTATGTTCGGGCTGTGCGAATGACATTTTTTCTTTGATCTTTCGGATGTACTCGGGGGTCGTTCCACAGCAGCCGCCTACGATATCTGCACCGTCAGCTGCGATATCGCTGACCTTTTCGGCAAAGTAATCGATATTTTGGTTGTCGAAAATCATTCGGTTGCCCGAAAACTGCGGATAACCCGCATTGGGCAGTGCAGTCCGCATTTTTTCACCCGAAAAAGCAATGCTTCGGATGATCTGCTGCATATGACCCGGACCGACGCCGCAGTTGAAGCCGACGGCATCCACCCACGCTGTCTGCTCTGCTCGCGAGATCAGCTTGCGCGCACTCAGTCCCGAATGGCTGTAGCCGTACTGATTCACGGCAAATTGCACGATCACAAACGCCTTGTCGCCGATCAGTTCGATCGCTTCGCGGATATCCTCGATATCCGAAAAGGTCTCGAACACAAATAGGTCTGCCCCTTCCTCCAAAAACGTGCGGCATATGTCGGTATATTCGCTCGACAGCACCTCGCGGTCAGCGAGTTTGTCATAGGGGATCTGTCCGATATCGGCGGCAATATAGACGTCGCTCGGATGTGCATCAGCCGCATCCTTTGCCAGCCGATAAGCGCATCGGATATGCTCGCGCACTGCTTCCATGGGCATATCCAGCGAAACCGTATTGCAGGCAAAGGTATTGGTGCGAATGATCTGTGCGCCTGCGGCTATATATTCGTTGTGTATCCTGCTTACCCGATCGGGATGGTTGATGTTTGCCAGCTCGGGCAATTGCTTCGTATCATAGCGATGGGCATAATAGGTGCCGAATGCACCGTCAAAGAGCAGTTTCTCTCTCTTCAGTTTTTCCTGTATTGCAATTTTCATCTGATTTCCTTCAACAATGAAGCTTATCTTCCTCTTTGGGCTTTCTGCCCGCACGCTTGGCTTCTTTCATCGCTTCTTTTCTTGCCAGTATCGCGGCAACCTCTTTTTCAATATCCACGGGCGGATAGTGAAGCCCGCTTTTCAGCGCCTGCACCATCTGGTCGGTACGGTTGCGGATCTTGTATTCCCTGCCATCCTTGACGAAGACGTTGCCCGTCTGACCGAAAATCAGCTGAACGTTGTTTTTTACGCAGGCATCGTAAACCTTCTTGACCCATTCATAATGGAGCGGGCGGGAGCCGAGATAGTTTTCGCCGCCTGCCAGCACCGTTTCGATCTTGCCGGTCGCAAGATAGGGTGCGATATCGATCTCGCCGATAAAGGGTTTCAGGCTCACCCATCGGTGCTTGGCGGGTACGTCGAGGAGGTATGGAATTCTCTCATCCAGTCGCTTCTGATTCTCGCAGGAGACCGAGAAGGACACGTTGTCCCAACCCTCCCCCCAGTCGCGAGGCAGACACTCCTTGATCCTATGCGCACGCTTGGTCAGAAGCGAGAAGGTCACGTCGGGGCGGCAGCGGATAAAATCCCATGCCGCCGCACGCCATTCATCCGCCTCCTCCACGAAGAAGTCGCTCGCCATGCAGACGCGCACGAAAGAGCCCGATTCGAGCTTATATCTGCCGTTTTTGTCCTTCTTCAGGGGTGCATCAAAGCCCGACTTGTTTTTGACAACGACGTTGGTATCTCTGCCGTATCGCTTATCGAGAAAATAGGCGTAGCAATTCTGACAGCCCTCACTGCATTTGTGGCAACCGTGCCACGGATTCCAGATTTTATCATTC
>CAYRQA010000121.1:0-5362 GCA_964426285.1 uncultured Lachnospiraceae bacterium
TAACGATTGTCTTTACAACTTATTTTCAAAACCTTCGTTACGGCACCTCATCATTTTGCGACAGCCTCTTTCGTCATTGATTTCGTGTATGATACTTCTTCTTCACGTAATCGCGGTAAATGGCGTTGAGCACGAAATAAACGATGAGCAGACCGATCACGATGAGCACCGTTCGGATAAAGCCCGAACTGCCGAGAAAATCCACCGCTTGCGAGAGACGGTAGCCCGTACCGCTTCGGGCGATGTTCGTGCGGATGATCAGCAACGTTTCGCCGAGCAGGGCCCCGTCGTAGTAGACGCGGATACTGCCGACCTGCACGCCCTCTTCGACGGGCGCCTCAAGCGATTGGATGTCCAGCGTGTAATCGGTGGTGATCTTCGCAGGGTCGAGGTCCTTGGGCAGATAATACTCGAGCGTTTCGGCGGCAAACACCGATGCGTAATCGACTCCCTGTCCGAGGGTGACAGGCAGCTCACAGATGATGTCGGCTTCGCGAAGCACCTTCAGATAGGCGAAGTTTTTGCTGTCCTTTTCGAGCAGCTCGCGGGTGGTGGTGTAGCAGGTCGGCTTTTCGTCGACCGTTTTTCCGCCGAGCAGAATGACGATGTAATTGTAGCCGTTCACCTTTGCCGAGGTGATCAGCACCTCGCCCGCCTCGTCGGTCGAGCCGTTGATCATGCCGCTGACCGCGCTGTAGAGATAGCTCGTTCCCGTGCCGTTGTAGTAGCGGCTGAGGAAATAGTTGTTGTTGTAGATCGTTCGGACCATCGACGTGCATTCGAGGCTGTCCGCACCCGACCATTCAAGCAGGGTGGGATTGCTGTAGAAGGTGAGCGCCAGCGGCAGGAGATCCTCCGCCGTGGTGGTCATGGCGTCGTCGTGGACGCCGCTGACATTGGTGAAGACGGTATCTTTCATGCCGAGCGCCAGTGCTTTCTCGTTCATTGCGCCGACACAGGCATCGACCGAACCGAAGAGCGAGACCGCGAGGATCTGTGCGGCATCATTGCTCTTGCGCAGAAGCATCATTTTGATCAGGTCCTCGTAGCTGACGATATCGCCCGCTTCATAGCCGTAGTAGCTGCCCTTGACGCCCGCGATCATCTCAGAGGTGACGGTGACCGTCTCGGTGAGGTCGTCTGCCTTTTCATAGGCGAGCAGGGCGGTCATGAGCTTGACCGCAGCCGCGGGATAGACGGGCGTGCTCGCATTTTTGGTGCGCAGGACCGTTTCGGTATCGATGCAGTAGAAGAGGATCGTGTCTGCATTCGAAAGGTCTGCACTCGGCAGTTTGGGCTTGTCATCGACTTCGGGCGCAGTCGGTTGGTCGTCGGCGGCAGTCGATTCGGTGGGGAGGGGCGGCTCTATGGTCGGACCCTGATCGGCAAGGACGGCGAACGGGGTCAGCAGAATAAACGTGAGCAGCAAACAGGCGGCTGCCGAAAAATGCTTTCGCACGGTTGATCTCCTTTCGGGAATTCTTTCTTTTGCAGGGGCTCTTTTGCAGGGGGTCCACCCCTGCACCCCGCCAAACTTTCTTGAAAGAAAGTTTGGATCAAAGAACTTTTGATAGGCGCGGCAAGGACTTGCCGCGCTCAGTTTGTCGTAAATGTATAATATATAGTTGCCGAAAGCCAAGGAAGATGGGGTAGAACCCGATGAGGGGACTACTTCGACTGCGTCGAAGTAGGGAAAACTTCGGCGCCCCAGATGGTTTCTTCCCCCTCTCGGTTCTTCGAAAGACTTTGTGGGCAGCACCTTTCAAGACGTTTCCGGTGGGGGGGCAAAGCCCCAAATATAATAGATTCAATTCAATTCAAAATACGCTCTTGCCGCCTCGGTATCACCCGCAATCGCTGCCATGAGCGCCGCCTGATCGTCGAATCTCTGCTCGGGGCGGTGAAAATGCAGCAGCTCGACGGTCAGCGGCTTGTCGTAGAAATCGCCGCTTGCCGAGAGCAGGTGGCTCTCGCAGCTGAGCTCGGTCAGCCCGAAGGTCGGGCGTATGCCGATATTGGTGACGGCAGGATAAGCGATGCCGTCGACGTGACAGCGGGTGAAATAGACGCCGTAGGAGGGGAGCAAACGTCCCTCTTCCAAAGAGAGGTTCATGGTGGGGCAGTTCATCCGTCGTCCGACGGCTCGACCGTGTTCGACCCTGCCCGAGAGCGAGTAGGGTCGCCCGAGCATCGCGCGCGCACCCTCCAGATCGCCGCCCGACACCCGTCTGCGGATCTCGGTCGAGCTGATGGCTACGCCGTCCTGCTCAACGGGGGGCGTGACGGTACAGCCGATGCCCTCATGTGCAGTGAGCGAGCGCAGAAGCTGCTCATTGCCCGCCGCCCTGTATCCGAAACGGAAATTAAAGCCGCAGCTCACACCTGCGGCAGAGAGGGCTTTTATGAGTGTGCGGACCAAAAAATCCTCTGCCGACTGTTCTTTAAAGGCTTCGAAATCGGCGGCAAAAACCAGCTCTATACCCATCCCTTCAAAAAGCGCCATGCGCTCCTCGAAGGAGGTGATATAGGGCACTTTCGATTGCTCGAAGGTGAAGACGGCACTGACACCGCCGATCGAGCGTGCATCCTCGATGGCGGCGGTGAGGATCCGACGGTGTGCGAGGTGAACGCCGTCGAAATTGCCCAGTGCGATGACCGTCCCCCGACCGCCGAGCAGGGGGGGGAGTTCAGGCGGTCGTGTATTCGGGTGGCTTAATCTGAAAATGCGCATGAATTACAGGTGCAGATAGTTTTTGACCATCAGATTGAGCAGCTCGTCCCGATCGATCTTGCGGATCAGCCCGCGGGCATTGTTATGGTTGGTGATATAGGTCGGGTCTTCCGAAAGGATATAGCCCACGATCTGGTTGATGGGGTTGTAGCCCTTTTCCTTGAGCGCATTGTAGATCTGAAGCAGGATCTGGCGGACTTCTGCTTCACGATTATCGGAGATCGAAAAGGTGATGGTGTTTTCGTGTTTTTCGGGTGTCATATGGAATCCCTCCTTTGGTTTGATTATACACTATTTTGTCCCGCTTTTCAATAGGATAATTGATTTTTCATCGATGAATCGATTCAATTTTAACGGTAGTACAGGTAATAGGCGACGATCGAGCGCACCTGTCCGCCGTGCTCGAGGTCTGGGGCAGTGAGGATTACCCCGTCTAGGCTCATGAGCTCGGATGCGTTCAGCTCGTCTACGTTTGCCCGAAAGAGGATGTCCGAAGAGGCAAAGACGATGAACTCATCGCCCCTGAGGGTGAGTGAACCCTCCTTGCCGATGACCAGCTCCTCGTTGCCGAATCGCTCGGTGACGTATTTGATGTGCTTGCCCGCGATCTTTTGCGCCATCATGCGGCGAAAGGCGGGCGTTCCTTCTTTGGGCTGCTTCTTTTTCAAAAATTTAAACATGACCTCTCCTTGACGGCAAAATCTGCCGAGTTGTCACCATTATAACATATATCGAGCAGAAAATCCATACGATTTGTGTAAAGTTACATGATTTTTTTCGAAAAAATCCCTTTTCTATTTCGGATATTTGTGTTATAATAATATGGTTATGTTTTTTCATGCCCGAAAAGTATTTTTCGGGCTTAATTAAAGTTCTTTGCGTCGCTTTCTTACAAGAAAGCGACCGGGGTTTGGGGCGGAGCCCCAAATAAAATAAAGGAGACACAAAAATGGTTCGGAATGATTTGAGAAATATTGCGATTATTGCCCACGTTGACCACGGCAAGACGACGCTGGTCGACGAGATGCTCAAGCAGGGCGGTGTATACCGTGAAAACCAAGCCACCACCGAGCGCGTGATGGACTCGAACGACCTTGAAAGAGAGCGCGGCATCACCATCCTTGCCAAAAACACCGCCGTTCACTATAACGACGTCAAGATCAACATCATCGACACCCCCGGTCACGCCGACTTCGGCGGCGAGGTCGAGCGTATTCTGAAGATGGTCAACGGCGTACTGCTGCTGGTCGATGCGGCAGAAGGACCGATGCCTCAGACCCGCTTCGTGCTCCAGAGAGCACTCGAGCTCAACCACCGCGTCATCGTCGTCGTCAACAAGATCGACAAGCCCGACGCACGCGTAGACGAAGTCATCGACGAAGTCCTCGAACTGCTGATGGATCTCGACGCGACCGATGAACAGCTCGATTCGCCCATGATTTTCTGCTCGGGCAGACAGGGCACTGCTTGCCTCGATCCCCACGGCACGGGTACCGATCTGAAACCCCTTTTCGATACCATTCTCGAATATATGCCCGCTCCCGAGGGCGACAGCGACAAGGGACTGCAGATGCTCGTCTCCTCGATCGACTACAACGAGTACGTCGGTCGTATCGGCATCGGCAGAGTGGACAGCGGCTCGGTCAAGGTCGGACAGGACGTCGTCATCTGCAACTATCACGGCACCGACAAAGCCCCCGTTCGCACCAAGATTGTCTCGCTCTATCAGTTTGACGGTCTGAAGCGTGTGACCGTCGAAAACGCACGGGTCGGCGACATCGTCTGCTTCTCGGGCGCTGAAAATATCACCATCGGCGACACCATCTGCTCGCCCGACCATCCCGAGGCACTGCCTTTTGTTAAGATCTCCGAGCCTACGCTCGAAATGACTTTCCAGGTCAACGACTCCCCCTTTGCGGGCAAGGAAGGCAAGTTCGTCACCACCCGTCAGATCCGCAAGCGCCTCTACGACGAGCTTCTCAAGGACGTATCGCTCCGTGTGACCGATGGTGAGACGACCGATTCCTTCAAGGTGGCAGGCAGAGGTGAAATGCACCTCTCTATCCTCATTGAGACCATGCGCCGCGAGGGCTACGAGCTGGCAGTCTCCGCACCCCGTGTCATCTACAAGGAGATCGACGGCAAGCTCTGTGAGCCTATGGAGAAGGTCTACATCGACGTCGACAGCGAGTACGCAGGCTCTGTCATGGAAAAGCTGGGCGCACGCAAGGGTGAGCTGGTCGATATGGCGGTTCACGGCAGCCGCACCAAGCTGGAATACTCGATCCCCGCACGCTGTCTCTTCGGCTACCGCAGCAAGTTCATGACCGATACCCGCGGCGAGGGCATCATCAACACCGTGTTTGACGGTTACCAGCCCTTCAAGGGCGAGATCAACGCCCGCTACACCGGATCGCTGGTTGCATCCGAGGCAGGCGTGACCACCTCCTACGGTCTCTACAATACGCAGGAGCGCGGCGCTATGTTCGTCGGCGTACAGACCCCCGTTTACGAGGGCATGATCGTCGGTGAGAACCCCAAGCTGGGCGACATCGCGGTCAACCCCTGCAAGACCAAGCAGCTCACCGCCGTCCGTTCCAAGGGCGCCGATGAAAAGCTTATCCTCACCCC
>CAYRQA010000122.1:0-5337 GCA_964426285.1 uncultured Lachnospiraceae bacterium
GCCTACGGACAGATCAAAAAGAAGCCTTTGTGATCAGACCGCATCAACCGAAGCCGCAAAATTTGCGATCCCACCCCTTTGCAAGAAAAGAATTTATCAATAATTCGATATTTTTGTCATGATTCTTCACATTTTTGTCATGATTTAGTCGCAAAAAATGCTATAATAATAGGTGAAACCGAATTATCAAAGGGGTTTGTTTTATGGCACAAATCAACACTACGACAAGCATGGAAATGGTCATCTGGTGTATGTTCATCGGACTGATGATCGCGGCTGTTGCCATGTTTTACCAGAAGAAGGTCATCGGCGCATTCGTCCGCGCACTGCTCAAGGCTGAGGCATCCGATCTGGCGAGCGCCAAATCACTGATGGAGCTCGGCTTTGCCCGCAGCTATCCCGTTCGTTCTGCTCTTCGCGGTGGCGGCGCACTCCGCAAGCTCGTCTGGGAATCGAACGACAACTACGTTGAAAACGAAAACGGCGTGAAGATTTCGGCTCGTCAGACGCCGATGGACGTCAACACCGCCCGCTTTTACATCTGCGAAGAGAACCGCATCCGTGCGGAGCTTCGCTACAGCGAAAAAGGCACCGATATTTTCATGCTCATCATCACCGCACTCGTCTTCGTGATGGTCGCCTACCTCGCGGTCGCCTTCCTGCCCGATCTGCTCAAGCTGATCGAAAGCAACATTTAAGCGCGATTATGACGCGTTTGACCTGAAAAGACACGATTTCGGAGGACCGACATGGCTCGAATTTCCAAAAAGCGCTTCAATTTGCGGCTCTACCTGCTTGCCATCGCGCTCACCGCCCTTGCCGCCGCCCTTGTGACAGGGCTCCTCATCTTAAATAGCGGCACTCGCTTCATCACCTACCCCACCTCCGAGCACGGCGACATTAAATTCGTGGGCAAGGTCAATAACGACGGCGTCCCGATCGCGGGCACGGTCTACTTCACCGACGGACTGACCGCCGAGGTCTCGGATGCAAAAGCTGCCGGTAAATCGGAGGGCTCGGAGGGGCTTCCCGTCTATCACTTAAAGCTTACTTATTCAAACGGCGATATTTACGAGGGCGATACCGTCTATTTTCTCCGCCACGGGACGGGCAAGCTGACCTTTGCGGGCGGAGACCGCTACGAGGGTGACTTCGTCTTCAATGTCATGGACGGCAACGGTAGCTACTACTATGTCGGCGGCGACGAGTACACGGGTGGGTTCACCGACAACCAAAAGAACGGCGTCGGCACTTACAAATGGGCGGCTGACGACAATGGCAACTACGACAGCTACACGGGCGGCTACCACAATGATATGCGCAGCGGCGAGGGGGTCTACACCTACGCCGACGGCTCGGTATTTGAAGGCAACTATGCAAATGATGCCAAAAACGGAAAAGGCAGCTTGCAATTTGCCAACGGCGACCTTTACGAGGGCGACTTCGTGAACGACTACCGCACGGGCGAGGGCAGCTACACCTGGGCATCGGGCGATGAATACATCGGTGAATTTTACCGCAACGCGATCACCGGCTACGGCACCTACAGCTGGACCGAGGGCGCTAACCGCAAGGACTACACCGGCTACTTCGAAAACGGAAAGATCGTCATCATCAACGAGAGTGAAGAGGACGAGACAAGCGAAGACGGCGAAAGCGAGAACTCTAACTGAACATTAAAATCCCACAGGCAAGCCCTGTGGGATTTTTTTGCAACCGTTTTTATAAAGTTCTTGGGGAAGAGTTTGAGCCCCCCTCATAACTCCCCTCAAGAAGCCTGATCTTCGAGCAGTTCGCTCACGGGGGCGTAATCGAGGTAGACGACGGGGTCGACCTGTTCGCCGCCGTTGGTGAGCTCAAAGTGCAGGTGAGGCAGCTCGCCCACCTCGACGATGGCACTCTCGCCGACCGCACCGATCAGCTGTCCTGCCTTGACCGATGCACCGACGACCAGCCCCTCGGGCAGCGTGTCCGAGAGATTGCGGTAGATCGACTGCACACCGTTGCCGTGATCGAGGACGATGGTGTTGCCCATCAGTGCATCGACGCCGACTTCGGCAACAACGCCCGATGCACAGGCATAGACTGCCGCGCCTGCCTCAGTTTCGACGTCGATGCCCGTGTGGATGCGGTAGTCACGCATGGTGGTGCTGTAGGTCAGTACCTGTAGGTCGTGCACCTGCAAGAGACCGCCTTCGACGGGCAGAATAAAGGTCATCTCGTCAATGGTGGGACGAACGGGTCGGACATTGGTCGCAGATGCACCGTCGGTGGTAGTAGCAGGGGCGCTTGTCTGTACAGCCCCGCTGTCGCGGCGCTGGTTGATGCTGACCGCAATGGAGAGCACGAGAATCGCCGCCGCGAGAATGCAGCTGCCCACGAGCAGAATGACGTGCATCGTTTTGTCAGTGATACGATGGGATTGATTCATGTTGATTCCTTCCTTTTGCATGAGTTGTACTGCTATTTTCTCCGATGCAGGGCAAAAATATGCAGGGCGGGAAGGATTTTTTTGCGCATCCGCTTGACGGCAGAGAGGAAATGTATTATAATGAGGGCAGAACGAAAATCAATCTGTACGAAAGAGGTTCATACTATGATTCTTGTAACAGGCGGAACCGGCTACATCGGTTCGCATACCGTCGTCGAACTGCAAAAGGGCGGCTACGAGGTCGTCATCGTCGATAATCTGATCAATTCCAAGATCGATACCCTTGATAAGATCGCTTCGATCACAGGCATTAAGCCGATTTTCTACGAAGCAGACGTCTGCGACCGCGAAGCGCTTGAAAAAATCTTCTCCTCTCACCGCATCGACGCGGTCATCCACTTCGCAGGGCTCAAGGCAGTCGGCGAAAGCTGTCAGAAGCCGCTTGAATATTACACCAACAACATCGTCGGTACGCTCACCCTGCTCGAGGTGATGCGCCGCTACGAGTGCAAGCAGTTCGTCTTCTCCTCCTCGGCGACCGTCTACGGCGCGAACAACATCGCCCCCTACACCGAGGATATGCCCACCTCGGCGACCAATCCCTACGGTCAGACCAAGTTCATGCAGGAGATCATGCTCCGCGACATCGTGACCGCCAACCCCGACATGGCAGTGGCGCTCCTGCGCTACTTCAACCCGATCGGCGCGCATGAATCGGGACTGCTCGGCGAAGACCCCAACGGCATCCCGAACAACCTCATGCCCTACATCTGCAAGGTCGCAGTCGGCAAGCTGCCCAGGCTGAACGTCTTCGGCAACGACTACGACACCCCCGACGGAACGGGCGTGCGCGACTACATCCACGTCGTCGACCTCGCAAAGGGTCACCTGTCTGCGCTTCGCTACATCGAGAAGAATGCGGGCGTGCTGACCGTCAACCTCGGCACGGGCAAGGGCACGAGCGTGCTCGAGCTGGTCAAGGCGTTCGAGGCAGCCTCGGGCGTCGAGATCCCCTACGTCATCGCTGACCGCCGTCCCGGTGACATCGCCACCTGCTACGCCTACACCGACAAAGCAAAGGAACTGCTCGGCTGGGTAGCGGAAAAGAACATCGAGGATATGTGCCGCGACAGCTGGAACTTTATCAGCAAGCATAATTGATGAAAATGGGGCTTCTCCCGCAAGGGGCGCCGCCCCTTGCCCCCGCTTAGGAGGAACTTCTTGAAAGAAGTTCCTCCTAAGAACCTCTTCAAGAACTTTTAAGCCGTGCAAATACTTGCACGGCTTAAAAACGTAACGCTCCGAATGAAGAATGGTCGGTTTCTTCATTCGGAGCGCGGTATTTTCAGACGTTCGTAGGGGACGCCGTCTCTATAAGGTTGTGGACGGCGTCCCCTACGAACGTCTGAAATATTCATTCCTGCCCGACGAGTATTCGTCGGGCTTAACAAAGTTCTTTGATCTAAACTTTCTTTCAAGAGAGTTTGGCGGGGTTTGGGGCAACGCCCCAAATATGACCATTATAATTCATTTTCATCGCGGGCGGATATGGAATCCGCCCCTACAGGGTTGATGAATCTGTTCCCGGGCGGCAAGCATTTGCCGCCCTTTTAAAAGTTTTTGCGGGTTGTCAGGGAACTTTTTTTCAAAAAGTTCCCTGACCGGGGTTTGGGGCAGCGCCCCAAATACAAACCTATTCCTCGCTTGCCGCTTCGAATGCCGCGCGAAGGAGTTCGACGTCGTCGCAGAGGGAGGCGAGCCTGAAGCGGATTGCGCCATGCTGGCGGGGTGCGGAGGCATCGGGCGAGTGTGCACCCGAGGAGCCGACCGCACTGAAAAAGTCACCGGGACCGCGCTGTTTCAGGTCAAATTCGGCGATCGCGTAACCGTCGTTCGACTGACAGAGGGCGTTCAGCCGCTCTTTGGCGCCCTCCGATTGACTGTCGCTCACAAGGATGCACCACGATTTGTGCGCACCGCGACCGACACGTCCGCGGAGCTGGTGGAGCTGAGACAGACCGAAGCGCTCGGCGTTCTCGACGATCATCAGCGTCGCGTTGGGCACGTTCACGCCGACCTCGATGACGGTGGTCGAGACGAGCACCTGTATTTTGCCCGCCGCGAAGTCGGACATGATGCGGTCCTTCTCGCCCGACTTCATTTTTCCGTGCAGACAAGCCACGCTCACCCCGTTCAGCCGCTCGGCGAGTTCTTTTGCGTAATCGACTGCGCTGTGCAGTTCGCCCTTGGCAGTCCTTTTGCCGTCAAGCGTGATGAGTGCGCAGTCCTCGTCCTTTTCCTCGGCTTCGATCGAGGGGCAGACGATGTAGGTCTGGCGCCCCTCCATAGCCTGCTTGGCAATGAAGCCTTCCATGCGGGTGCGGTAGCTCTCGTCGACGAGGAAGGTCGACACTTTTTTGCGCCCGGGCGGCATCGTGCGGATCGACGACACGTCGAGGTCGCCGTAGATCGCCATGGCGAGCGTGCGCGGAATGGGCGTTGCGCTCATGACGAGCGAATGCACGCTCTCGTTTGACTCGCCCTCTTTCTCCACAGCCGCCTTGCCCGTGAGCGCCTCTCTCTGCGCCACCCCGAATCGGTGCTGTTCATCGGTGATGAGGAGCACTCCCTTCGGGAGGGTCACGCCCTCCGAGAGCAGTGCGTGCGTGCCGATAACGAGCATCGGTGCGCCCGTCGCGAGCTTTTCCCTGACCTTCCGCTTGGCGGCAGCCGTCATACTGCCGACCAGCAGTGCTGTCTCGACCTCGAACCCCTCAAAGAGCGCCGACAGATCGGCATAGTGCTGTCTTGCGAGGATCTCGGTGGGCGCCATGATCGCCGCTTGCCCGCCTGCGTGCCGATAACGAGCATCGGTGCGCCCGTCGCGAGCTTTTCCCTGACCTTCC
>CAYRQA010000123.1:0-4380 GCA_964426285.1 uncultured Lachnospiraceae bacterium
CGGCATCTCCGGTCAGGCAGGTGCGATCCGTCACGGTGTTGCAAGAGCACTGCTCGCAAGCAACGAAGAGCTCCGTGTTGCCCTCAAGAAGGCAGGCTTCCTGACGAGAGACCCTCGTATGAAGGAAAGAAAGAAGTACGGTCTCAAAGCTGCTCGTCGCGCCCCCCAGTTCTCCAAGAGATAACTGCGGACCGTTCAAGACGGCAGGCTTATATTTACAAAATCCCATGCCATATGGCATGGGATTTTTACGTTATTCTTCGATTTTCGGCTCAAACAGCTTGAATCGTGCCTCCGACATGACGTAGACGAAGCGTTCGCCCTTAGGCGTGCCGATGCCCGACACGCAAACGCCCTCGTCGAGGTTGCGGAAAATACTAGGCTTGCCCGAGATGACGACGATGCCGAGGATATCCTTGTCGAGCAGGTCGGCAAAGGGAATCTCTGCGGTTACCTTGGGAAAGGGCGTGTTCATGACAACCGTGTTCTGAACCCATTGGACGGTATTGACCATGCAACGGATCTCGGTTGAATGGGTCGCTTTTTTGATCGTCTTCCTCACGACCACCCGCTTGCCGCGGTATTCGAAGGCATAAGTCTTGCAGAGCTCATCGGCGGCGATCTGCTTTTTCTCGGTGGAGAAGACCTCATAGATCGAGCGTTGCGCATCGTCGTGGCGAAGCTCCATAATGTCGGTGAGGTCGCAGCTCAGCGTTTCGCAGATGCGCAACAGGGTATCCGAGTTGACGTTCTGATTTTTCGAGAGTTTGGTCAGTGTGCGAGAGCTGATGCCGCAGAGCGCAATCAGATCGGTCTTGGTGATGTGCTTGTCGATCAGCAGCTTCCACAGTTTTTCGTAGCTGATATACATAATATCCCTCCTCTTGCTTTCATTGTAGCATATTGAGCGCAAATTGTCAATATAAATTTACAAAAGTAAATAATATTCTGCAAATAATTCCCACTGCCCAATAAACAGGACAGTGGGAAAAGGATTCAAGCTAACTCGTAGGGACAGGCGTCATCGACTGTCCCTACGAGTTAGCGATATTTCATTACGAGTGCAATATGCTCATTTTCGGACAGTCGAGGACGCCTGTCCCTACAGATTTGTGCGGGTGAAGCTCATTACACCAGTTTCATAAACGCCATGATCAGCTTCGCCGATCTTTCTGCGGCGATGAGCTCGAACTCGTCGTAAGTGATGTTTGCCTCGCAGTTGGCGAGGTCGGAGATAGCGCGCAGGATGGCGCAGGGAAGGGAATTCTGGTAGGCGACCTGGGCGATGGCGGCGCCCTCCATCTCGGTGGCAGATGCCGAAAAAACGCCGATGAGCGTCTTTTTGAGTTCGTTTGAGGAAACGAACTTGTCGCCCGATGCGATGCGTCCTGCGACGAAATGGGCGCCTGTGAGGGTTGCCGCTTCGGAGAGCTTCTCAACCAGTTCGGGCGAGGTGGGATAGCCGCTCGGGCGGTCCTTGTCCTTGCCCCAAGCGGGCATATAGCCCTTGGCATAGCCGAATGCGGTCAGGTCGAAGTCGTGCTGGATCGCATCGGTGGCGACCACGATGTCGCCGACTTCGAGGGAGGCTTCAAGCCCGCCCGCAACGCCCGTGTTGATTATAGCGTCGGGGTGGAAGGTGTCGATCATCGCCTGTGCGCAGATAGCGGCGGCGACCTTGCCGATGCCGCACATGACGACGACGGCATCCTTGCCGCTGAGCTTTCCGCTGTAGAAATCACAGCCGGCGAGGGTGGTTTTGACGGGTGCTTCGAGGTTTTCGATCAGCGTTCTGACCTCGGTTTCCATAGCGCCGATAATTCCGATCATAGTTTAGCTCCTTTCAACAGGTAGGATAGGTGAAATCCCAGTCTTTTTGGACGAGTGCATCGAGATAGCGCGCACATTCGGTTTTGGCGGCATCGAGCGAGAGATTCAGATAGTTTCCGCAGGCTTTTCGCTCCTTGCCGAAGATCTCGCCCTCGTGTGCAAGCACGCCCGAGAGTGCCTTTTTGAGCTCGTCGAGCATGCGCTCATTTGAAATATCATCGCGCACGAGCAGGTAAAATCCGGTCTGACAGCCCATCGGTCCGAAATAGATGACCGAATCGGCAATTTCGCTGTTGCGCAGGAGGGTAGCGAGCATATGCTCGACGCTGTGCATGGTGACGTGATCCATGTAATCGCCGCAGTTGGGGCGGCGGGTACGCAGATCATAGGTTACGATATCGCCGTCGATGCGCGAAATATAGATGCCGGGGATGATGTAGTCGTGGTCAACGGTAAAGGATGCGATGGTTTTCATAATTCAGTTCTCCTTTCGATCGGGCGAGCCGATCAGCGAATAGATGGCGCGTGCTACACCGCCCTCACGGACGGGGAGGGTCACCCTGTCGCAGAGCGCCTTGACATTATCGGGTGCATTGCCCATGGCGATGGCGATATCTGCGCCTTCGAGCATTTCACGGTCGTTCATCGAATCGCCGATAGCGACCGACAGTGTTCCTTCGGGGAGCTCCGCCATTGCCAATCTCATGCCCTTTCCCTTGTCACAGCCGAGGATCGACGCTTCTGCGTAGGTCGGGTGCTGGAGCAGGAAATAGCGCTTGGAGAGGTACTCTGCCACCTCGGGAGAGACCTGTCCCGCGAGGTTGATCTTCTCGATCCGCGCATTTTGGTATTCACCCCACAGCTGTGCCTCCTCGGTGAGAGGTAGCCAGTAGTCATGCCGCGGCTGCTGATTGGCGACGAGCACTTGGTTTTCACCTTCGAAGACCAGCCGCACGCCCCGTTCCATGAGGAAGCGGAAGTCTTCGACCAGATCGGCGGTCTCGATGGCGGCGTTTTGCAAAATGCTGTCGCCGATCGACACATAGGCGCCCGAGCCCGCCACCACGCCGTCAAAGGTGAAGTTATTCCACACGCGGTCGGGGATGAAGCGCCGACCTCTTCCCGTGTTGAGGAAAACGGGGACACCACGGCTGCGGGCATAGGCGATCGCTTCGATATTTTGCGGCGGTACGTACTCGCCGTCGATCAGCGTGCTGTCAATGTCAAGAAAAAATGCGTAGGAGGGCATGGGTGGGCTCCTTTCATGAGAAATGTTCTTCGCGAATCAATGCTGATATGTCCAATTCAATCATATCATATTTTAAATAGTTTTTGAAGGGGTGTGGGGGAACTTTTTTTAAAAAGTTCCCCCACAAATCAATTTATTTCAGCATACCTTTCAGCAGTTCGGGTGCGGAAGCGAGGGCTTCTGCCACCTTCGATATATCCTTGCCGCCTGCAGATGCGTGGTCGGGGCGACCGCCGCCGCCACCGCCGCAGATGGCAGCGATCTTCTTCACGAGGTTGCCTGCGTGCGCACCCTTGGCCAGCGCGTCCTTGCCGCAGGAAGCGGTGAAGTTGAGCTTCTCGCCCGAAACGAGCGCGATCACGATGACCGAAGCGGGATTCTGCACCTTGATGTTATCGCAGACGGTGAGCACGGCATCCATCGAAACGCCCTCAACCTTTGCGGTGATGACGCTGATGCCCTCCACGTCGACTGCGTTGTCGGCGATCGATGCCAGCTTGGAAGCCGCCATCTTCGATTCGAGCGATTCGATCTCGCTCTTCGCTTGCTTCAGTTCAGTCTGAAGCTGAGCGGCACGGGCAGGGAGATCGGCAGCGTTGGCGACCTTCATCGCCTTGGCGGTCTCTGCGATCAGGTTGTCCTTTTCGCCGAGCAGTCCGAGCACGCCGATGCCGGTCACACCCTCGATCCTGCGCACGCCTGCGGCGACAGAGGATTCGGAAGTGATCTTGAACAGACCGAGTTTGCCCGTGTTGTCCATATGCGTACCGCCGCAGAGCTCGGTCGAGAAGGTGCCCATCTTGACCATGCGGACGGTTGCACCGTACTTTTCGCCGAAGAGCGCCATTGCACCCTCTTTCTTGGCGGTCTCAATGTCGGTTTCGATCGTATTGATCGTCTCGCCGAGCAGGATGTGCGCGTTGACGAGGGTTTCGACCAAGCGAAGCTCTTGCTCGGTCAGTGCCGCAAAGTGCGAGAAGTCGAAGCGAACGTGGAATTCGTCGACGTGCGAGCCCGCCTGCTCAACGTGGTTGCCGAGCACCTCGCGCAGTGCCGCCTGTAAGAGGTGGCAAGCCGAGTGGTTGCGGGCGATCGATACGCGGCGTCCCTCGTTGACCTCGAGGCGGACGGTGTCGCCCACCTTGATGTCGCCGTTGACCATATTGCACATATGGATGTAGACGCCGTTTGCCTTCTGGGTGTCGGTGACGGTGACCATGGTGTCGTGATCGTAGATGACACCCGTGTCGCCTACCTGACCGCCGCCCTCGCCGTAGAAGACGGTCTTGTCGGTGATGATG
>CAYRQA010000123.1:4390-5328 GCA_964426285.1 uncultured Lachnospiraceae bacterium
GTGATGATGGTGAAGTCACCCTCGGTGACGCACTCGACCTCCATGTCGTCGGCAATGATGCCGAGCACCTTAGCCTCGCAGGAGGTGCCGTTGTAGCCCACGAATTCGGTGGCAGGGAAATCGGAGAGCAGCGATTTGGATGCATCGCTCCAGCCCGAGATCGAGGCACGCGCCGCACGGGTGCGCTCCTTCTGCATAGACATCAGCTTCTTGAAGCCCTCTTCATCGAGGTCGAGCGACTGTTCTGCGGCGATCTCCTTGGTGAGGTCGTAGGGGAAGCCGAAGGTGTCGTAGAGCTTGAAGACGTCCTCGCCCGAGATGACCTTTTTGCCTTCCTGCAATACTTTACGGGCGATGTTCGAGAGGATCGACTGTCCCGCATCGATGGTCGAAGCGAAGCGCTCCTCCTCGATCGAGATGATCTTCTTGATATAGTCGAGCTTTTCGGTCAGCTCGGGGTATTCGGAATAGTTTTCGCGTGCAACGACCTCGCAGATGTCGCCGAGGAAGGTGCCGCTGATGCCGAGCATCTTGCCGTGGCGAGCCGCTCTTCTGAGCAGTCTGCGGAGCACGTAGCCGCGACCCTCGTTGGAGGGTACTACGCCGTCGCAGACCATGAAGGTGGTCGAACGGATGTGGTCGGTGATGACGCGCAGGGAAATGTCGGTCTTCGCGTCAGCGCCGTATTCGACGCCTGCCTTGTCGCTGATGGCTTTCATGATGTTGCGCACGGTGTCGACCTCGAAGAGGTTGTTTACGCCCTGCATGATGCAGGCAAGGCGCTCAAGACCCATACCGGTGTCGATATTGGGCTTCGCAAGACGGGTGTAGTTGCCGTTTCCGTCGTTGTCGAACTGGGTGAATACGTTGTTCCAGACCTCCATGTAGCGGTCGCAGTCACAGCCGGGCTTGCAGTCGGGCTTGCCGCAGCCGAATTC
>CAYRQA010000124.1:0-5323 GCA_964426285.1 uncultured Lachnospiraceae bacterium
GGTGAGGTCATCGCGGAGACGATCCGTGAGCGGATCAAGCAGGAGCTCGGGCTGACGGTCAGTATTGGGGTCTCCTTTAACAAAATTTTCGCCAAACTCGGCTCGGATATGAAGAAGCCCGACGCGGTCACGGTCATTACAGAGGAAAACTTCCGCGAAAAGGTGTGGAAACTGCCGGTCGGAGACCTGCTCTACGTCGGTCCTGCCACCAAGCGGAAGCTCGAGTTGGTCGGTGTGACCACCATTGGGCAGCTTGCCGCCTATCCGAGGGAAAATCTCGTCTACAAGCTCGGGGTCAACGGCGGTATGATCCACGATTTTGCCTGCGGGCTCGATCGGTCAGCTGTCCGTCCCTGTGATCTCGAGCTGCCTGTCTACTCCTTCTCGCATGGCACGACGCTCACTGCCGATTTGCACAGCCCCGACGAGGTCTGGCGGGTCATCCTCTACCTTTGCGCCGACCTCAGCCGCCGTCTCTATGCGCACGGCAGTTATGCCGAGGGCATTCAGCTGACGGTCAAGTCGAACGACCTGAATATCAGGCAGTTTCAGCGGCCGCTGACCGCCACCCGCAGTCAGCTTGAACTGGCGCAGGGGGCATTCTCGCTCCTGGGCGGCTATAGCTGGCAGAGACCGATCCGTGCGGTCACGGTGGGGGCGATCAAGCTCTCCTCCGAGAACAGCCCGCGGCAGATCGGGCTTTTCGACAGCTTTGCGCCCGATGCGGCGGCGGCTGAATCGGTGACCGCGGGCAAAGGCGGGTGCAAGGTAGGAAAGGTGACCGACGCCGAGCGCTCCTTCGACTATCGCCTGCGCCGCGAAAAGCTCGAGGAGACGGTCATCTCGCTCGAGGAGCGCTTCGGACACCACACGGTGAAGCCTGCGGCGCTCCTCTCGCTCGACAAGCTTCCGCGCGTCAAAAATGAAACGGTACTGCCCGGGATGATGTTCAGGTGAGGGGGGAGAATTTTTTGCTTTTTTGGAGGAACTTCTTTCAAGAAGTTCCTCCAAACCTCTTCAAGAACTTTTTAGGCAGAACAACTGCGTTGTTCTGCGGATATGTGCTGTTTCGATCAGTCTTTGTAGGGACCGACGCCCTCGACGGTCCGCATCAAAGGGGTTCCCGCAACCCCCATTGTCCCCGCAAACCGAATGGGCGATTCGTTCGATGTTCGGCGAAGCCGAACGTCGTTCGCCCCTACAGGGTTGGGTGAACGATTCGCCATGCGATCTGCGCGTCCCGAGCCGACGAGTACTCGTCGGCTTTCAAAAGTTCTTTGAAAGGGTTTAAGGGAAAAGCTTCTTTCAAGTCGCTGCCCGCAAAGTAACTTAAAACAGAGTAGCATAGTCAGGATGCACAAAACCAAAGGCTCCCTCTTTGAGGGAGCAGGCACGGCGTTAGCCGTGCCTGAGGGAGTAGCCTATTTTCAGCGGAAATAGTATCGTTTTGTGCCGAACTCCTCCCGTCACCGAGATCGGCTTCGCCGATTCTCGGCGACACCCTCCTCAGAGAGGAGGGCTTGGCGTAATTGTTTATGCAATTTGTCTATTGTTTATTTGGCAACCGACTTTGCGGGCAGCGCCTTTCAAGAAAGTTTTCCCTTGCAGTAACCCTCCCCTACAGAGGGCGTTTCCGACGATGCACACCCCTTGACAAAAGCACCCGACTGCGGTACAATAACGGTAGAACGATGTCTCTTGGAAAGGACAAGCCAAATGAAAGAAACCGAAATTGCCCGCCCGATCGACAGCGGGCGGATGGTGTCGCTGGTGCTGCGCATCTGCGCCTCGATGCTTGAGGCGGGCGCAGATATCCACCGCGTCGAGGACACGATGGAGCGTCTCTGTAAAGCCTACGGCGCGACCGAGGTGCAGGCGGTCTCGATCCCCTCGATGGTCATGGTGACTGTCACCATGGAGGACGGTGCACACCGCACGGAGGTGCGCCGCGTCCGCGAGATCTCCAATCACTACGACCTGCTCGAGAACCTCAACGCCCTCTCGCGAAAGGTCTGCGCCCACCCGATCGACCTCGATGCCCTCGAAGACGCCTACAGAGAGGCTACTATCCCCTCAAAGCGCCCCAAATGGCTGCTCATGCTCTGCGGCATCGTCGTCGCATCGGGCTTCACCCTCTTTTTCGGGGGTGATCTCTTCGACGCATTGGCGGCACTGCCGGTCGGGGCGCTGCTCACCTTTTTCGAGCTGCACAAGTCCGACCGCCTCAATCCGCTCGCGCATACGGTCATCGCTTCGATCGCGGCAGGTGCGCTGAGCATCGCCGCCGCGAAGGTCGGGTTTGCCCATCACGTCGACACGGTGATGATCGGCGGCATCATGCTCCTCGTGCCCGGCTTGGCATTCGGTGCGTCGATCCGCGAGCTGCTCTGCGGGGACATCATCGCAGGCTCGCTTCGTATGATCCAAGCCGTGCTCAAAGCGGTCGCGATCGCCGCAGGCTTCGGCGTTGCCATGCTGATCGGAGGGATGATCCTATGACCACCGAAATGCTCATTGCCCTGCTGACCCAGACCTTTGTCGGCATTGTCTGCACGATCGCCTATTCGGTGATGATGCGGGTCAAGCTCCGCCATCTCCCCGCCATTGCTGTCGGTGCGACCCTCACTTTTTTGGTCTATTGGCTCTTCGACCGATTCGGCTTCAACAGCTTCGTTGCCAACATGATGGGCGCCATGGTCGCGGCGTGCTATTCGGAGGTGATGGCGCGCCTGCTCAAAGCGCCTGTGGCGATCTATTCGACCCCGTCGATCATCCTGCTCGTGCCGGGCGGCAGTCTCTATTACACGATGTCTGCGCTCATGCAGGGCGACCGCGACGGCTTCTATGCCCACGGCGGCGAAACGCTCAAGATCGCTTTCGGCATCGCGGTGGGTCTGCTCGCCGTCTCGATCGGGAAGAGTTTGTTTGAGAAGAAACGTTGATTTGGGAGACTAAGGGAAAACTTTCTTGGAAGAAGGTTTTCCCTTAAACCCTTTCAAAGAACTTTTGAAAGGGTTCTCGAGGAGGGGGAGGGAAATTTCACCCCACCCCCGTAGGGGGCGGATTCCATATCCGCCCGTCCCATGCGATTTGCGGTAACAATGGGGTTTGGGGGAATCCTTTGATGCGGACCGTCGAGGACATCGGTCCCTACAAAGACTGATCGAAAGCATTCGCCCGCAGAACAACGCAGTTGTTCTGCTTCCAAAAGTTCTTGTATATTTTTGGAGGAACTTCTTTCAAGAAGTTCCTCCAAAAAAGAAGTTCCCCAAAAACGTTCCCCAACGCGCCTTTTAGCGGGCATATGTCCGCCTTGTATGTCTCGATTTTAACAATATTAACAAATTGTAAAAATACAAAAATCGTCAGATTGTATATTGCAATGCGTGGAAAAATGCGGTATAATATACCTTGGAGTCCGAGCATAATTTTTCGGATTCATGGGAAAAGTCAAATCTTTAATGAAATAGAGGAGAGAAAAAATGACCAACAACAAGTATGTCCTTTCTTGGATCGAAGAAATGGCTGCTATGACCCAGCCTGACAAGATCGTCTGGATCGACGGCAGCGAGGAACAGACCGCTGCTCTGCGCGCCGAAGCTTGCTCCACCGGCGAGCTCATCAAGCTCAATGAAGAGCTGCTCCCCAACTGCTACCTGCACAGAACCGCTGTCAACGACGTTGCACGCGTTGAAGACAGAACCTTTATCTGCACCCCCACTAAGGAAGAAGCAGGCAACGTCAACAACTGGATGGCACCCGATGAAATGTACGCCAAGCTGAAGAAGCTCTACACCGGTTCGATGAAGGGCCGTACCATGTACGTCATCCCCTACTCGATGGGCGTTGTAGGCTCCTCTTTCGCAAAGTACGGCATCGAGCTGACCGACTCGATCTACGTCGTTCTGAATATGCAGATCATGACCCGCGTCGGCACCAACGTGCTCGAAGCACTCGGCGACAGCCCCGACTACATCAAGGGTCTGCACGCAACCGCTGACTGCGATCCCGAAAACCGCTATATCACCCACTTCCCTCAGGACAACACCATCATTTCCGTTAACTCCGCATACGGCGGAAACGTTCTGCTCGGCAAGAAGTGCTTCGCTCTGCGTATCGCTTCCTACCTCGGCAGAAAAGAGGGCTGGATGGCTGAACATATGCTCATCCTCGGTCTCGAATACCCCTGCGGCACCATCAAGTATATCACCGCTGCATTCCCCTCCGCTTGCGGCAAGACCAACCTCGCAATGCTCATTCCTCCGGAAGTTTACAAGAAGAAGGGCTACAAGGTTTGGTGTGTCGGCGACGACATCGCTTGGCTGCGTGTCAACAAGGAAGACGGCAAGCTCTATGCGGTTAACCCCGAGAACGGCTTCTTCGGCGTAGCACCCGGCACCAACTCGCGCTCCAACCCCAACGCACTGGCTACCACCATGCGTGACACCATCTTCACCAACGTTGCGCTCAACACCGACAACAACACCATCTGGTGGGAAGGTCACGACGATCCCGCTCCCGAGCACGCAATCGGCTGGAAGGGCAACGTTTGGGATTACCGCACCTACAATAAGAAGGACAAGGTTAACACCGCAGGCGCTCATCCCAACTCCCGCTTCACCGCAGTGGCTAAGAACTGCCCCTGCATCTCCTCCGAGTTTGACAGCCTGACCGGCGTACCGGTATCGGCAATCGTATTCGGCGGCCGCCGCGCGAAGACCGCTCCCCTGGTTTACCAGTCCTTCAACTGGCAGCACGGCTCCTTCATCGGCTCGATCATGGCTTCCGAGACCACTGCAGCTGCAGCAGGCGCAGTCGGTGTCGTTCGCCGCGACCCGATGGCAATGCGTCCCTTCGTCGGCTACAACATGGGCGACTACTGGAAGCACTGGCTCGACATGGGCAAGGTTATCCCCAACGCACCCAAGATCTTCCACGTCAACTGGTTCCGTACCGATGACGAAGGCAACTTCATTTGGCCCGGATTTGGCGACAACATGAGAGTCCTTGACTGGATCCTCGCTCGTTGCGAAGACAAGGTTGACGCTGTTGAGACCGCGATCGGCTACGTTCCGAAGCCTGAAGACATCAACGTTGAAGGCCTCGACATCTCGGCTGAGACCCTCAAGGAGCTGCTCTCTGTTGACGCAGATTCCTGGAAGGCTGACATCGCCAACATCAAGGAATTCTACAACCTCGTCGGCGACCACGTACCCGCTGAAATGTGGGAAGAGCTCGCCGCTCTGGAAGCAAGACTTGGCTAATAGATTCTTCCTTAGGGGGAACTTCTTGAAAGAAGTTCCCCCTAACCCCCCCTTTCAAG
>CAYRQA010000125.1:0-5314 GCA_964426285.1 uncultured Lachnospiraceae bacterium
CGCCTTAAGAATCCGCCAAACTTTTTTGAGAAAAAAGTTTGGATCAAAAAACTTTTGGAAAATAGTTCTTTCCGCGCGGCAAGTATTTGCCGCGCTTTTCAAGAGTTCTTTGCGTCGCTTTCTTTCAAGAAAGCGACCGGGGTGCAGGGGCAGAGCCATTGCCGGGGGGTGGGGGAGAGCCCGGCCGTAGCCCCTACTTCCCCAGCCAGACGAGCAATACCGAGATGTCGGCGGGGGAGACGCCCGAGATGCGGGAGGCTTGTCCGACGGTGAGGGGGCGAACCGAGGCGAGCTTTTGACGTGCCTCGAGGCGAAGACCGGAGATGGCAGAGTAATCGATGTCGGGCGGGAGCTTTTTGTCCTCGAGCTTGGATTTGCGGGCGACTTCGGCAAGCTGGCGCTTGATATAACCGTCGTATTTGATGGCGATCTCGACCGATTTCACCACCAATTTCGGCAGGTTGGGGCGGTTTTCATCGAGAACTGCCAGATCGGCGTAGCTCAGCTGCGGGCGACGGAGCAGATCGGCGATCGATGCACCCGTGACCAACTCAGGCAGCTCCTTTGAGTGCATAAGCGCAGCTGCCTGCTCGCTCGGTGCGATATAAGTGTGCTCGCAGCGAGCGATCTCACGCTCGATCTGCGCTTGTTTTTCCTCAAACGCCGCATAGCGGGCATCGTCGATCAGCCCAACACGGTGACCGTGCGGGGTGAGCCGTGCGTCGGCGTTGTCCTGGCGAAGGAGCAGACGGTACTCACTGCGCGAGGTCATGATGCGGTAGGGCTCGGAGGTGCCCTTGGTCACGAGGTCGTCGATGAGCGTGCCGATGTAGCTCGAATCGCGCGTCAGCACGAGCGGTTCTTCGCCCTTAATTTTCAGTGTGGCGTTGATGCCCGCGATCAGCCCTTGCGCGGCGGCTTCCTCGTAGCCCGAAGTGCCGTTGAACTGCCCCGCACCGTAGAGCCCGGGGTGATCCTTGAATTCGAGGGTGGCGAGCATCTGCGTCGGGTCGGCGCAGTCGTACTCGATCGCGTAGGCAGTGCGCATCATTTCCGCCCGCTCGAAGCCGACCATCGAGCGGAGCATCTCGATCTGCACCTCCTCGGGGAGGGAGGAGGAGAAGCCTTGCAAATAAATTTCCTTGGTATCTGCGCCGCAGGGCTCGACGAAGAGCTGGTGGCGCTCCTTGTCGGCAAAGCGCACGACCTTGTCCTCGATGGAGGGGCAGTATCGCGGTCCTGTGCCCTCGATCACGCCACCGTAAAGGGGGGAACGATGGAGGTTTTGGCGGATGATCTCATGCGTGCGGCTGTTGGTGTAGGCGATGTGGCAGGGGATCTGCTCAAAATCGGCGAATGCGTCGGGGGAGGTGCGGGCAGAGAAGGGGATGATCTCGTCCTCGCCCTCCTGTACTTCTAATTTGGAAAGATCGATCGAATCGGCGTGAATGCGGGGCGGTGTACCCGTCTTGAAGCGCATCAGGCGAATGCCCGCTTGGCGGAGACTGTCGGTGAGTGCGCCTGCCGAGGTCATGCCGTCGGGACCTGCGATCTCGACTGCCTCACCCGTGATGGTGCGCGAGGAGAGGTAGGTGCCCGTGGCGATGATGACGGCATCGGCTTTCCACTCGGCGCCGTACTGGGTGACCACACCGCAGGCTTTGCCCTCTTCATCGAAGCGGATATCGGTGATTTGTGCCTGACGGAGGGTGAGATGCTCCGTGTTTTCGAGCACTTTCTTCATGTAAGCACGATATACGAGGCGGTCTGCCTGCACGCGCTTGGAGTGGACGGCAGGACCTTTGCCGAGGTTTAAGGTGCGCGACTGAAGCGTGACCTTGTCGGCGGCATAGCCCATCTCACCGCCCAGTGCATCGATCTCGAAGACGAGATGCCCCTTGCCCGTGCCGCCGATGGCGGGATTGCAGGGCATATTGCCGACCGCGTCGAGCGAGAGCGTGAAAAGGATGGTGTCCAGCCCCATTCTGGCGGCGGCAAGCGCGGCTTCGATGCCCGCGTGCCCCGCTCCGACGACTGCTACCTGTGTTGAACCTGCGTAGTATGTTTGCATAGTTTTATCTCGTTAGGGGAACTTCTTGTAAGAAGTTCCCCTAAAACCCCTCAAGAACTTTATTTAGGCAAAATTGCGATGCAATTTTGCGGGATGTGGTTATATATAATATATAATGTATAGGAAGGAAATATGTTTAACTGTCGTAGCGTCCGGATTTTGCGAACGATAATAGACGTACATAAAATGAGGACAGCGCACCGGATAAAAGAATACTGACGAAGCTGAAGAGATTCGCATCAAAATAGCGTTCCCATTGGAGAGAGCCTCTACCGAACTTCCCCTCAATGATGAGGAACACCACGAATGAAATGCTCAGTATAATCGGTGGTATCAGCTTCGCCTAATGACGAATGGAAGGGGTGCGCAGAACCATTTGCAGTGTGGCGATATAGAGGATGATCGTCAACACAGCAATGGGAAGTAAAATTGCCAAAACAAAGAAGATTACATTTTCAACGGTCTTGCTGAATGGAACAACTCCGTGGACGATCATAAATAGAGCGGCGCAATCCAACAACAGCGACAAGATCAGCGAGAATGAGCGCAAAAACGGACGGATCTCCGTTGCAAACGGAGCAATGCGATAGGCATACCACTTGCCAAATGCCTTGAGTGCTTTCATGGCGTGATTTCCTCCTTCCCTGTATATCCCCATTATAACGCAAAATGCCGCAAATTACAAGAGGTTTGCGGCATTTTGGCTGATTATGTTGACAATACGGCTCGAGTGTGCTGCAATAACCTTGCGCCGAAAGGTGCAGAAGCGTACCAAATACGGTGGCGGTTGCTTCCTTCGACTTGCGAAGGAGCGCTCTTTTTGATCTCCTTCGACGACCTCGAAGGAGGTGATGCGAATGTACGTAACACTTGCGGAGCTCTTGCAGTTCTCGATGTTTGTCATAGCACAGATCGGTTTAGTGATCAGCATTTTTCACAACAAAAAGAAATAACCGCCCACTTCTCCAAGTAACGGTTATTTCTTAACGGTTATACGGGAAGCAACCGTCATCGAGCTCGCAAGCGGGCTCGGGTATGCTTCTTTCATTTGTATTATACCACGAACGGAGCGCTTTGTCAACAGCAAAGCGCTGTTTTTATACCATTTTCCCGTCTTACCGTCCAACCAGCCCTCGGATTGCCTTCACAGCCGTCTCGACGTCGATGCCCATCGCCGACTGCGCGGTCTCGCCTGCATTCGGTACGGCAAAGGGATCGTCGATCGCAAGCGTCGCGCGACGGCATCGACCGAACCGTTCGGCAACGTCGGGGTCGCGTGCGAGCGCATCGCAGAGCAGCATCGACAGCCCGCCCGCGCGGATGCTCTCCTCCCAGAAGAGGATCGGCATGCCTGCTTCGGGCAGCAACTTCGCAATCTCTGCGGCAGGCACGTTTACGGGCAGGAGCTGCTCGAGCAGCAGGATGCCGCAGACGATGCCCTCGCCAAGCAGCCGCTCGCTTGCCATGCGTGCGTCCTGCACGGTCTGCGAATAGGTCACGATGATGCAGTCGCACTTCTCGGCGCGCTCAAAAGAGCGGCGGAAGGGATAACTGCCTTGCGGGAGAAAATTCAGCGCTTGTTCGGTTGCGTTGGGGTAACGGATGCAGGTCGGGGCGTTCGATTGGAGTGATGCGTCGAGCGCACGCGCGAGCGAATCAAAGCTGGCGGGCGCATAGAGCGTCACGTTCGGCAACTGCCCCAAAAATGCCACGTCGAAGATGCCGTGATGGGTGGGACCGTCGCTCTTTGCGAGCGATGCGCGGTCGATGCAGAGCGTGACGGGCAGGTTTTGCAGGGCAATATCGTGGATAAGGTTGTCGTAGCCGCGCTGAAGGAAGGTCGAATAGACGGCGAAGACAGGTTTTTGACCGGCGGCGGCAAGCCCTGCGGCGAAGACGAGCGCGTGCTCCTCGGCGATGCCCACGTCGAAGAATCGATCGGGGAAACGCTCGGCAAAATCGGTCAGCCCGCACCCCTCTGCCATGGCGGCAGTGATGGCACAGATCGATTGGTCGCTTTCGGCGCGCTCGCAGAGCAGGTGACCCATTTCAGCTGAGTAATTGTAGGGCGCTTCGGCATAGCCGGGCAGAACGCCGTGGTACTTGTTGGGCAGCGCCTCGGCAGGGGCGTACCCCTTGCCCTTGACCGTCCGAATGTGGAGCAGGCAGGCTTGTCCGCTGTCCTTGGCTTCGCGGAGCATATCGCGCAGGGCGGTGTAATCGTTGCCGTCGACAGGACCGAGGTAGTAGAGCCCCATGTTTTCGAACATATTGCTGTTATAAAGGAAGTTTTTCAGTGTTTTTTTGACCGTCAGGATGGCGCGGAAGCAGGCGTTGCCGATCAGCGGAAGCTTCTGAATAAAGCGTCGAGTCGCCTTCTTGGTCTTGTGGTAGCGGGGGGACTGGCGGATTTTGGCGAGATGCTGGGCGAAAGAGCCGCGAGTGGGGGAGATCGACATCTCGTTTTCGTTGAGGATGATGATCAGACGCAGGTCCTTTTCGAGATTATCGAGTGCCTCGTGGATGAGACCGCCTGTGAAAGCGCCGTCTCCGACGATGGCGACCGTGTAGTGATCGCGTCCTGCTAGCTTGTCGGCGGTCGCAAAGCCGAGTGCAGCAGAAAGGGAAGTCGAGGAATGTCCTGCACCGAAGGGATCGTAGACACTCTCACTGCGTTTGGTGAAGCCCGAGAGACCGCCCGCCTGACGGATGGTCGAAAAGGCATCCTTGCGCTCGGTGAGCAGCTTGTGGACGTAGCACTGGTGTCCGACGTCCCAGATGAGGCGGTCGGAGGGCGTGTCGAACACCTGATGAAGGGCGACCGACAGCTCGACGACGCCGAGATTGGAGGCAAGGTGACCGCCCGTCTTGGCGACCGAATCGACGAGGTATTGACGCAGCTCTGTGCAAAGTGCGGTCAGCTCGCGGTCGGAGAGCGACTTCAGATCGGCGGGGCTGTTCACGCGGTCGAAAATAGGGTAACTTAATTCCATAAGATCAATTCCGTTCTTTGTTTGGCTTACAGACTGACACTATTATATACTATATAGGAAGAAAAGTCAAGCCGCGTCGAGGGTTTGCAAAAACTTGAAAAAAAGTTGAATTTTTTTGCAAAAAGGGGTTGACAAATGAGAACGAGTATGCTATACTATGCAAGTCGCCTGAACGAAGCGAGTTGAGCGGAGTGCGAAAGCGAAAGAAAGTTTGAAAAAAACTCAAAAAACTTTCAAAAACCCCTTGACA
>CAYRQA010000126.1:0-5288 GCA_964426285.1 uncultured Lachnospiraceae bacterium
CTGCATGACAGGTCCAATGTAGGACTGACGGAATTCGAGCAGGATGTCGGGATTGATGGCACGCAGAGAGGTCGTGATCTCGTCGAGCAGCTTTTCGACTGCGCCTTCGAGCGACACGCAGTCCATGTCCTCGTAGTTGGCGGGTGAGCTGTCGCGCAGAGAGAAGTTATCGATAAAGTCGAGTTTCAGACCGTCCAGTCCCCATTCGCGCACGGCTCTTTCGTATACGCCGACCAGATACGCTCTCGTCTTGGCAAAGCGGGGGTCGAGGACGAATGTCTTGCCGCCGTCTCTGTCCCAAAGGTACATACCCTCAAACTGTGCGCAAGCCTTGGTGTGCACGCCGACGAAGGGAACCGAGTACCAGAGCATGAATTTCATGCCGAGGGCGTGCACCTGATCGACGAAATCCTTCATATCGGGGATCTTGCTCGGCGCAACCTCCCAGTCGCCGCAGAAGCTGTAGCCGCCCGCGTTTTCTGCGGTCTGCCAGCCGTCGTCTACGATGACCGTGTCAAGCCCGAACTCCTTCGCCATCTTGCACTGTTCAACGACCGTGTCGGTCGTGATGTCCTTCTGGAAATTGTACCAGGTTGAGAACATCGCACGCTTGGCATCGAGCGGAACATGGGCGGGCGGATAGCCCATCTCACTCCACCAGTCTCTCGTATCCTTGATGCTGTCGTAGAAGGGGCAGGGTCTGGTATCGATGCGGATAAACGTTTCATAGTGATCCATCACGTCGATGCGGTTGGTGAAGAGCTCTATCACGCAGACGCAGTCGCCCTTACGCTCGCTGATGCCTGCGCTCAGCTCGAGCGGCGTTGCGGCATCGGCTACGGCAATGGTACAGCTGTTGGTGCCGCTCTTGCCGACCAGTGCGATGACGGGTGCGCCTGCCGCCGATCTCGAATGCGCGCGCATCGGACGCCAGTCCGAGTAAAGTCCGCGGTCAAAGCGGCCGAAGGGCGTCCATGTCGACAGCATATCGACAAAGGGCTCCAGCCATCTGATGCGGATTCTCTCGGGAACAGTCTTTTGGGCGAAATCAACCGAAATGCGGTAAAACTGCAAATCGTTGCCGATCTTTTCGGGGGTCACAGTGACCGTGGCGTTCTGTCCACGGGTATCGATCTCAAACTCTCTGATTCTGCCGGGTATCTTTTGCATAATGCTTCCTCCGTATAGGGTTCGTTTTGATCATATTGTACCAAATTTTCAGATCAATTGCAATAGGATATGGAAAAAATATTGAAAATCAATCTATTTAAAAGAAAAGACTGCCGCGATATGCGGCAGTCTTTTGAATGAACAGATCAAGCAGATCATATTACTTAGCGTTGGCAGCTTCTACCTTCAGGATCACCTCGAGGACCTTCTGTGCGTGCCATTCGAGGTCTTCACGGGTCAGAATGCCTGCGTTGTAAGCACCGCTGATGCTTGCAGAGTTGCCCGAGTCGATCGTCTTCATCTTCAGGCTCTCACCTGCGACCAGTTCCTTGTATGCAACGCTGGTGTTCCACCAGTCGGAGGATACCATACCTTCATAGCCCCATTCATCACGGAGAATGTTGGTCAGCAGCTCCTTATTTTCAGCGGCATATACGCCGTTGACCTTGTTGTAGGAGGACATGATGATCCAAGGATTTGCCTCTTCGATCGCGATCTGGAAGGGCTTCAGATAGATCTCACGAAGTGCTCTTTCGGTTACACGGGTATCCGAGTAAACACGGTTGGTTTCCTTTTCGTTTGCAACGAAGTGCTTGAGCATGACGCCGATGCCGTTGTCCTGTACGCCGTTAATGATCGCCGATGCCATCATACCCGACAGGAAGGGATCTTCGGAGTAGTACTCAAAGTTACGGCCGGTGAGGGGATTTCTGTGGATATTGACTGCGGGTGCAAGCCAGATATCAACGCCGAACTTCTTCGCATCTGCCGCGATCGCTTCGCCTACCTGATAGAGCAGCTCGGTGTTCCAGGAGCAAGCGAGGGTGGTCTCAACGGGATATGCGGTCGAATTGGTATCCTTCATACGGATGCCCGCAGGGCCGTCAGCCGTCTGAACCGAGGGAATGCCGAACTTGTCGATGCCACCGAAGATACCGGTATCACTGAGCTTATCCTCATTGGGGCCGCTCTTACCGTGCAGAAGGTCGATCAGCTGGAGAACGCTCATCTGATCAAGGAATTCATCCATCAGACTGGGATCTGCCATCAGATCGTCAAAATCGATCGAACCTGCGGATGCAGTCGAAGGCTCATCTGCTGCGGTTGCTGCAACAACGGGAACGGCTGCGGCTCCGCTTGCTGCGGCAGCCGTGCTTGCGCCCGACGCGGGTGCGAAGGTGACGTAATCCAGGCAGACGTTGATCTTATCAATAAACTCTACCTTGATGAAGTTCAGACCTTCGTTCAGGGTCAGCGTTACGCCGTCGGTTTCCTGCGAGATCCAGAAATCACCGGTAGCCGCCAGCGACTGGGTCAGACCGTCCTGCTTCTTATCGTTAATATAGAAGTTAACTGCATTGGTGTAATTGCTGCTGGGGTTGCCTACGGCAAGCTTCATGACGTAATCGCCTGCGGTCGCAACATCAACCGCGTAGATGGCATAGCGCAAACCGTCGCCCGAGGAATTGGTGCGGATCGCAGACTTGGTGCCGGTCGAGTTGAATGCAACGTCAGCATGACGGTGCTTGGAATAATAGTCTTCCGCTTCGATCTTGACGAGCGAAGAACCGATCTCGGTTGCAATGCCCTCTTCGCTGTAGACGTTTTCATAGCTGCCGTCGGCAAGCAGACGCTCGGGCAGCAGCTTTGCAGTCATCTGCTCGGTCAGCTGTTCAACGATTCTGGTTTCTTCTACCTTATAAGTATAACGAACACCTGCCTCACCTGCGTTACGGACAGAGTTGCCTACGTAGATATTGTAATCCCCTGCTTCCATGACATAAGCCGACTTCTGTACCTTACCGGTATCGTCGTAAGCCGCCATATCGGAAACATTGAAGTTCATTTCGAGGATCTGTGCCTTACCGGGTGCCAGCGTGGTGGTCTTGGCGAATGCCGCCAGTTCCTTGGCAGGATTACCCAGCTTACCCTGCGGTGCAGAGTAATAAACCTGTACGACTTCCTTACCGTTGTAGTTACCGGTGTTGGTAACCTTCACTTTGATATTGACCTTGTCATCTGCGACGCTGACGTCGAGATCGGAAAGCTCAAAGGTGGTATAGGAGAGACCGAAGCCGAATTCGAAGTTTACTCTTTCGTAATTCGGGTCAAAGGTCTCGAAGTAGCGGTAACCGACGAAAATATCTTCGGTATAGTTAACGTAAGCATCATCCTCATGGAAGCCTTCGGAGCTGGGATAGTCACCGAAAGATTTCGCAAAAGTATCCACCAGCTTACCGCTGGGCGTTACGTCACCGACCAGAATGTCAGCGATCGCAAGACCGCCGTCCTGACCGGGCTGACCTGCCAGCAGGATCGAACGAATAGCCGCGTTGGAGAGCAGTGCGGTCGTGTCGATGATGCCGCCGATATTGAGCACTGCAATGATTCTCGTAAAGCCCTGTCTTCTCAGATTGTCGAGCGTACGGGTCTCATCGCTCGAAAGCTGATAGTCGCTTCTCGAACGGTCGCCGCCCTCTGTCGAATTACGGGTGATGACGTAGATCGCAGTATCGGCAGATGCAGCTGCAGTTGCGATCTCTTCATCGGTAGGCTTGTAGTCCTTGTTGGCTTTGTACTTTTCGGCAAGAGGCTGATAAATCTTGACCTTGTTTTCAGCCGCCTTTTCTTCAAGTCCTTCGAGCAGACCAACGATCTTCTCGACCTTTACGTCGCCCGAACCGTTACCGCCCTTGCGAAGCTCGATCTGACCTTCGCCGAAGATGGCGACTGTGTTCTCGCTCGTGAGCGGGAGCACATTTCCTTCATTTTTGAGCAGGACCATGCCTTCGGTCGCTGCCTGTCTGGTGAAACTGCCGATCGGTGTGAACACCGGCTCGGTCTGAATAGTATCATCCACTGTAGTATCCTCCGTATTATTCGTATTTGTACTGCCTCCGTTTCCGCTTCCGCAGCTTGCGAAGGAAACAGCCATACTCGCAAGAAGAATTCCTGCGATTATTCTCGTGGTTTTCGAAAATTTCATAGAAACATCCTTTCTCTGTTGAGTATTCGACCGTTCCGACGTTGGGCTGTATCAATCGGCTTCGGCTCAAGCGTATTGCTCGCTTGACTTTATTATACTGTATAAATCACTGTCTGTAAAGAAATAAAGGCAAGAATTTTGGGACAAATATTGACATCAAGTAAAACAAGTGCGCCTTTTTTTTCAAATTATCCGTATTTATGCCCAACACTGTTGACTTATTTTTGCATTTGTGCTATGATCTAGGGGATAAGAAGTGACAATAATTGAGGTTTCAGATCCGAAGGGAGGGCATAGCGCATGGAGGCTTATTTTGAACTAAACCGTGAATTTAACAAGAAGGTTAGCTTTATCGTCAACAAAAACGAAGACTGTTCTGCGCATTTTCATTCCAACATTGAGATCACCTACGTGGTCTCGGGCATGATCGACGCCACCGTCCGCGGTTTGCAGCGCCGCTTGTCTGCCAGTGACATCGCCATCGCCTGCGGCTATGAACCGCACAGCTTTCGAACTGTGGGGTCATCCGAGCTGCACGTCTGGCTCTTCCCCGTCGACATGGTGCCCGCTTTTGCATCGCTGACCAACGATCTGATGTTTGAGCGCCCCTTCCTCGAAAAATGCCCTCGTACCGACGAGATCGTAAGCAACATGAATGCGCTCAGGCGTTATGCCGATGCAGAAAGCTCGATCACCGCCAAGGGCTATATGTACGCCATACTGGGCATTTTGCAGGAGGAGCTCGGTCTGTGCAGTAAAAGCAGCTACAAGCAATCGGATATATTGATTCAAAAGATTCTGATGTACATCGAGGAGCATTTTCGCGAGGAGCTGACCCTATCGGAGGTCAGCCGTCATTTCGGTTACAATAAAGATTATATCTCAAAAATCATCAATCACCATATTCACTGCGGTTTTAACCGATACGTAAACGTCCTGCGTGCACGCAATGCACGGAATCTGATCGAAAACAGCGAGAAAAGTCTTGACGAGATCTGCTTTTCCTCAGGATTCGGCTGCATGAAGTCATTTCGGCGCGCCTTTACCGACTACTATGACCAAACCCCGCGCGAATACCAAAAATCACTCGCCCGCAGGAATCCGCAATGACTCGCCATTGTGTATCTTTCAC
>CAYRQA010000127.1:0-5164 GCA_964426285.1 uncultured Lachnospiraceae bacterium
CGGGGGTCAGACCGTCGATCTTGAGGTCCATCTGGATCGAGGTGATGCCCTTGTGGGTGCCTGCTACCTTGAAGTCCATGTCGCCGTAGAAGTCCTCGAGACCCTGGATGTCGATCATGGTGTCCCAAGAGCCGTCTTCGGCGGTGATCAGACCGCAGGAGATACCTGCAACCGGTGCCTTGATCGGTACGCCTGCCGCCATCAGTGCGAGGGTGGAAGCGCAAACCGAAGCCTGCGAGGTAGAGCCGTTCGAGGAAACGACCTCGGATACCAGACGCATTGCGTAGGGGAACTCCTCGACGGAGGGCAGTACGGGCACGAGCGAGCGCTCAGCCAGCGCACCGTGACCGATCTCGCGGCGGCCGGGCGAACGGATCGCCTTTGCTTCGCCGGTCGAATAGCCGGGCATATTGTACTGATGCATATAGCGCTTGGAGGTCATCTCGTCGATGGTGTCGAACTCCTGTGCATCGGAGAGCGTGCCGAGGGTAGCGATGGTCAGTACCTGAGTCTGACCGCGGGTGAAGAGACCCGAACCGTGTACACGGGGAAGCAGGTCAACCTCTGCGGCGAGGGGACGGATCTGATCCATCGTTCTGCCGTCTACACGCTTCTTGTCAACCAGCAGCCAGCGGCGGACGATCTTCTTCTGGATCTTGTAGACCAGCTCGTCCATCATGGTGGGCAGGTCGGGGTATTCTTCGCTGAACTTCTCGATGATAGCGTCTTTTACGGGAACCATGCGTGCGTCGCGGATATTCTTGTCGTCGGTGTCGAGCGCTGCCATGACGTCAGCCTCGCAGAAAGCGAAGATCTTGTCGAACATATCGTGATCGAGGTCGCCCGAGGGGTAGGAGAACTTGGGCTTGCCGACCTCGGCAACGATGCCGTCGATGAAGGTGCAGAGAACTTTGATCTCTTCGTGAGCCTTCATGATCGCTTCGAACATGGTGTCGTCGTCGACTTCGTTCGCGCCTGCTTCGATCATAACGACCTTCTTGTGCGAGCCTGCGACGGTCAGTTCAAGGTCGCTGACCTTGCGCTGGGCCTGGGTGGGGTTGACAACGATCTCGCCGTCCACAAGACCCATATAAACGCCTGCGATCGGGCCGTTCCACGGGATGTCCGAGATGGACAGGGCGATCGATGCGCCGATCATGGCGGTGATCTCGGGCGAGCAGTCGTAGTCGACGCTCATAACGGTGAGGGTGAGGGCTACGTCATTGCGCAGGTCCTTGGGGAAGAGGGGACGGACGGGACGGTCGATGACGCGCGAGGTGAGGACTGCCTTTTCGGAAGGCTTGCCCTCACGGCGCAGATAGCCGCCGGGGATTCTGCCGACTGCGTAGAGCTTTTCGTCGAAGTCTACCGACAGGGGTAGGAAATCGATGCCGTCACGGGGCTTTTCGGATGCGGTTGCGGTGCAGAGCACGGCAGTTTCGCCGTACTTGATGAGGCAGGAGCCGTTTGCGAGGCCTGCGAGCTTGCCGGTCTCGACTACGAGCGGTCTGCCGGCGAGTGTGGTCTCAAAAACTTTGTGGTTCTTGAACTCCATGGTAGCGGACATTGCCATAGTTTTTCTTCCTTTCGTTCGTTCATGGTTGGCGAAGGCGGCTTCCGTCCATAGTGCAAACAGCCGCATCGATACCCAGCATCGGTGCAGGTGATCGCACTGCAGAAGCAGAGCGCTTTCGCATGACGGTGTCTCTTATGAGACGGGTGGTCACCGTTTTTGATGGCTTTCGCCATCAAAAACGGGAAAAAAGGGCGTAAAGTTACGCCCTTTATGACTTACTTTCTCATACCCAGCTTTTCGATGATGGCACGGTAACGCTCGATGTCCTTCTTCTGCAGGTAGTTCAGAAGGCTGCGTCTCTTACCGATCATTTTCAGCATGCCGCGGCGGCTGTGATGATCCTTGGGGTTAACCTTGAGATGGTTGGTCAGGTCAGCGATGCGCTTGGTGAGGATCGCGATCTGTACCTCTGCGGAGCCGGTGTCGCCCTCATGGGTAGCATAGGTAGTGATGATGTCAGTCTTGACTTCTTTCTGAAGCATGGTTTTTCACCTCATAAAAATATTTTCGTGAAACTGAGCAGACGGTTGGTGAAGTGCCGCGGTCGCGGCGTTGCCCGAATGCCGAGCTTCCGATTCTTTCTGTGCCGCTTGGCGGTCACGCTTCCTATTATAGCACAAATTTTCCGCTCAGGGAAGAAAAATGTCAATGTTTACAAATTGTTTACATGAATGCGGCGCTTTGGAGACCCTCCCCTCAGGCACCTCACCCACTTTCTTGGCTGTGCGAGTTCGAAGTTGCCGGGATCTCTTGACAATCTGCCCAAAATCGGGTATATTATAGGTAGAAATATTCGCACTACGGAGGACACCCCTATGAAACTCTGGCAAGAACCCTATCGCCCTGCCTTTCACATCACGCCTGCATCGGGCTGGCTCAATGACCCCAACGGCATGATCTACCGCGACGGCGTTTGGCACGTTTTTTATCAGTTTAACCCCAACAAATTCCCCGGTGAGACCAAATACTGGGATCACGTCAGATCGACCGACCTCGTGCACTGGGAAAAACAGCCTGTCGCACTCGAACCCGACCGATACGGCTCGCAGTGGTCGGGCTCTGCCATTGCCGACGAGGACAACGTCAGCGGACTTTTCCCCGAAGGAAAGGGCGGCATCATCCTCTTCTACACCGTCACCGACGAAAACGACAACCTGCGCCAGCGGCAGTGCCTCGCTTATTCTTCCGACGGCGTGAATTTCACCAAATATAACGGCGGTGCGCCGATCATCACCTCCGACGACGACCCTGCGCACCACCGCGACTTCCGCGACCCGAAGGTCTTCTGGCATGAGGAGAGCGGGCGCTATATGATGGTCGTCGCGGGCGGTCCGCTCCGTTTCTTCACCTCGACCGACCTCGTTCACTGGTCTGTTGAGAGCTACACGACCGAGATTTTCACCGAATGCCCCGATTTTTACAAGATGGAAGCCCCCGACGGAAGCGAAAAGTGGATCCTTTCGGGCGGCGGCGTCTGGTACATGATCGGCGACTTTAAAGAAGTGGACGGCAAGTGGACCTTCATCCCCGAAAGCGGCAGAAAGCCCTACCAGTACGGGCAGGACAAGTATGCGGCGCAGACCTTCAGCGGCACCGACCGCCGCATCCAGATTCAGTGGATGATGGATCCCGGCTACAGCCAGCCGCTCGGTCACATCACCGACCCTTGGAACGGCGCACTGACCCTTCCCGTTGAGCTCACCCTCGAGGAGGAGGGCGGCGAGCTCTTTATCGCATCGAATCCCATTCCCGAGCTCTGCGACCTGCGCATGGCGAAGCTCTACGAGGGCGACGTCGAGGACGGACTGCCCGAAGCGCTCTCCTCCGATTGCTTCTGCCTGACGATGGACGTGAACACCGCTGACTGCGACGGCTTTACGCTCGCGCTGCGCAAGGGCATTTCTGCCGACGGCAAGGAAGAGCAGACGCTCATCACTTTCGACAGCGAGGCGAAGACCCTCACCCTAGATCGCGCCCACAGCGGCAAGACACCCGTCGATTGGTGGAACCGCCCGATGGTGCTCCCGCTCGGGGAGGGCTTCCGCCACACCATCGAGATCTACGGCGACCGTTCGTCGATCGACCTCTTCGCCGACGGCAGACTGCTCACTGCGCAAATTCTCCCCGAACCGACCTCCTGCGGTATGTCCCTCGAGGTGAACGGCAGACTGATCGGCAATCTCTCGCTCTGGCAGATGGGCGATATGCACTAAGCATTTGTGGGGGAGGGGCCTTTTGAAAAAGGCGCCTCCCCCACACCCCCACCGCGAAAACTTTTTAAAAATGTCGGGCAAATGCTTGCCCGACGGGATTCATATATGAAAAGATACCAATGTCCCTGTTGCGGGTATTATACATATGACCTGTTGCCGAAAGAAGCGCCGTTTGCGATTTGTCCTGTCTGCTTTTGGGAGAATGACGTTTTTTGCAGATCGGATGATGAGCCGAGTGCGGCAAATCACGGGCTCACATTAGCACAGGCGCGGGTGAATTTCAAGGCGTTCGGCGCTTGCAAAAAAGGGATGCGCCCTCATGTTCGTATGTCGAGAGAGGATGAGGTGAAGGGATGATTGTAGGGCGGGGGCTTGCTTCCGCCGCTATAAATGGTCTGTGATATCAATGAAATAAGCAAAATAACTAAAACAACGGGAGGAGCAAGCCCCTCCCCTACGAGGATATACGCAACAGAATAAGCGAAAACGAGCCCGACGAGTATTCATCGGGCTTTTTCAAAAGTTCTTTGCCCCGCTTTCTTTCAAGAAAGCGGGCGGAGCTCGAGGCAGAGCCTCGAATATATTTAATTATTCCTATAATAATTAATAAGGCATCCATCCAGCAAAATCTGGCGGTCGCCTGCCGAGAGGTTCTCGAGCAGGAAGGTGAAGGGTTTCACGCTGTCCTTGCCGATGATGTAGGCGGGGACTTCGACAGCGCCCGAGGCGAGGATGTCGCGCACGTTCTCGATGTAGATGAAGTCGTCCACATCGGCGATCAGCTCGCCCTTGTAGGTCAGGGGGAGCATACCCCAGTTGATGAGGTTCGAGCGGTAGCGCTTGGTCGCGTATTCGACAGCCGCGTTGGCGAGACCGCCGAGCACACGCTGGCAGGAGGCAGCCTGCTCACGGGCAGAGCCGTCACCCGGACGGAGTGCGCAGACCAGAGAGCCGAGCATGATGTCGTCCGCATTGCCAACCCCGATACCCGAGAGCTTCGCATAGACCTCGTCGAGCTCGGCGATATGCTCGCCGTTCAGTCGGCGGGCTTCGAAGGCACGCATTTCTTTCGCTTTGCCCACATATGCGGGGTCTTTGCGGGAGAGTGCGAAGGAAGACAGCTTCTCGGGGTTCGAGCGGTAGGAGGAGGTGTCGCCCGAGGGGATGAGCTCGTCGGTGGTGGTGACGGGGTCGTTGATGATGGTCACAGCCTTGAGCAGAAGGGCATCGGCGGGCGGGTTCATCTTGGGCCAGTCGGAGATGTTGGGACCGAATACCAGCTCGGTCTCGGGCTGGGGATTGCCGTAGCCGTAGTAGACGCGGCTCTTGTAAGCGGCATCGTCGAAAGTGTATTCGGGGGTGGTGTAGTCGATGT
>CAYRQA010000128.1:0-5095 GCA_964426285.1 uncultured Lachnospiraceae bacterium
GGGGCGATTCACGAATCGCCCGCCTGCGTATGATTTGCTGTCATGATTTAATACGAGAGAAATTTACAACGGGCGATTCGTGAATCGCCCCTACGATCGACGAAGACTTATGCACAGATTGATCCTTCTGTATGATAGCGGGGTGGATTCTCCACAAGTCCCTTCCGCTGATATACAGGGTCTTGCTTTACTGCTCGTCAGCCCTTTCTCCCTTGCCGTCCGAGAAGGAGATCTCGGTGAGCTCGGCACGGTTCTTGTCGGCATCGTAGATGATGTAAATGTACGCGTATTCGCCGTCCATGTCGGGTGGGATATTGTAGGTTTGATCGTTCAGATCGAATAGAATGAAATAGGCGGCGAAGGCGAGGTCTGCATTTTCCCAGATGACCGGCTCAAAGTCGGATGACAGTTTGGTCAGCCAGCGCTCGTCTGCGGCGAGCTGTGCCTCAAATGCTTCGGCATCGGCTTCGTCGAAATAGAGATAGTAGGTGTAGAAAAGCGAGTTTCCGCTCGTGCTGATCGAGGCTTCGTAGGCGACGTTGACGGTATCGGTGGGTTCGGGCAGGTCGATGCCCGTGCGTGTCTCTATGTCGGCAAGATCGAGCGCCGAGTCGCTGAAGAGGAAGCTGAAAGAGCTGTAGATGATCAGCAGAATCGACATGATCACACCTGCCACGATGTTCTTGCGGGTCTTGATGCCCTTTTTCTTGAAGCAAATACCGACGATGATCGATGCGATCGGGATGGGCAGGAAGAGGAAGCAGAGCTACATACTTTCGCTATACCCGTAGCCGCTGTTGCCTGCGAGCGATATGCTGATCAGCGCCAGCCAGATGGTAGCGAGCGTGGCAATAAAGAGTGCGATGCCGATTTTATATTTGAGCGGCTTTTTGATCATCCGACGCTCGATCTTGGGCGAAAAAACGGGGCGGAGGATCGAATTCGGGGCGAGCGCATCTTTTCGGATCAAAAAGAGCGTGTCGTTGTGTGAAAAGGCGTAAAAGAGGTCGGTTTCCATGCATTTTGCGATCTCAGAGAAGGGAATCACTCTGGAAGAGGTCACTTCGCCGTCTTTGCTGACGGTGATCGCCAATCGATCAGCCTGCACCTCGAAGCGGTAGTCCTTTTCGGTCACGAGTGCGAGGCTTTTCTTCTGCGCCTTGCGGCCTCTGAAGTAGGCAACAAGATTGAGAACTGCGAGGATACCGACAATGCCTACGTAGATACCCAGCAGGGTGTCGGTGAACTCCAAATGTACAAAATAGAAGAAGAGAAGAAACAAGACAGCGAAGACGATCACCTTGCCTCGATAGAACCTGCGATTGGTGGTCTTGTAGAAGTCTTTCAGCTCGCTCGCGGTGTAGCGGAAGGTGTAATCCTCGGAGGCTGAGGATTCGTCCGCGGTCGGTTGGGCTGCTTCGATCGACCTCGCTCGCTCGGCGACGGTCGGTACGCCTGTGATGGCGGGTGTTTTCGGGCGTTCGTCCGCTTTTGGGGCGTCGGCGGAAGCTGCGGGCTCTGTCGGTTCACTTGGTACGGTCGGATCGGTCGGTTCGGCAGCCTCCGGTGTGCCGGTCAGCAGCTCGTCGATGGAGACGTTGAAGATCTCTTTGCGCCGTATAAGATTGTCGATGGTGGGCACTCCTTTGTTGGTTGATGACTTTATTGTATCATATCGGCGAATAAATTGCAAGCAAAAGGCGCTTGATTTTGTCAAGTAGCGCTTGCGTCGGGCATTTTGATCGGGCAGGATGCACAAAGGAGTATGCAATTTGCCGAAAATGGCAGGCGTATACGAAATGTGCTTGCAATTTGCGGTGAAAACTGGTAGAATATTAAAAACCTTATTCACGGAGGACACAATCATGGCAAAACTGACGGGGATTGACCACGTTGCGATCAGATGTTGCGGCGTGGAGGCATTTGAAAAGACTGTGAAATTCTACACCGAGCTGCTCGGGCTTAGGCTCGACCGTACATGGGGCGAGGGTGAGGGCTCTGCAGCGCTGATCGCGGTCGGCGAGAGCTATCTTGAGATCTTCGCCAACCGCAGAGCGGATGATCCCGCATCGGGCGGCGCCTACATTCACGTTGCGCTGACCACCGACGATCTCGACGGCATGATCGAGAAGGTTCGTGCGGCGGGCTACCAAATCAAGGTCGAGCCGAAGTATTCCTACGTCGGCGGCAAGCCGCCCCGTTCGCGGCTGGCTTTCTTCTACGGTCCCAACGGCGAGGACATCGAGTTCTTTACGCGCGATTGCGGGGAAGAGTGAGTTTTTTTGCAGGAACCTTTTTGAAAAGAAGGTCATCACTTAGGCTTCGCCCAAGTGGGCATCTCCAAAAACTTTTTAAAGCGCCGCAAATGCTTGCGGCGCAGGAGAGTTACGCGCTCTGAATCATAAATCACAGTGCAAAAGTTGGGGTAATAAAACAAGTCGGGCGGCAAGTATTTGCCGCCCTTAAATAAAGTTCTTTGCGTCGCTTTCTTTCAAGAAAGCGACCGGGGATCCAAGGGGCAGAGCCCCTAGGTCAATCCACAAACAGCCGTTTTCGAAGAGCAGAGATGTGCCCTCGGCGTGCTTCGGTTTCGTTTGGGTCGATTGCGACGGTGAGCACGTCGCCTTCCTTTGCACCCTCGGGGAGGGCTGAACGGGGCAGATCAAAGTGTTTGCCCTCACCGTATTCGATCACGGCTTTGTCGCCCTCGAGGCGGTCAATGATCCATTGCATAGCGTCATCCTTCCTTTCAGTCAGCAGGCTTGCAGTTGCCGCAGGTGGTGTAGCCCGCTTGGGTCAGAGTGGCGATCGAATCGCTCGAATAATCCTTGTTGCCCTCGCTGATGGTTGCCACAGAGCCGCAGTCGGGACGGTGGATCTTCTTGGAGGAGGTGTTGAGCACCCATGAGTAGGAGGGTGCTTCATCTTCGTCGGGGAGAGGGGTGTCGGGCAGATCGCCGACGGTGGTCGTTTTTACCTCACTGCCGTCGGAGGTGAAGACGATCGTGCCTTCAAGGTCGGTGCGGCAGAGGGTGATGCCGTATTTGGCGGCTGAAGCGAGCGTTTCGCTGTGCGGGTGACCGTAATCGTTGTCCTTGCCGCAGGAGATGATCCCCCACGTCGGCGAGACGGCCTTCAAAAACGCCTCGGAGGAGGAGGTGGACGAGCCGCGATGACCGAGTTTGAGCACGTCTGCCGAAAGATCGACGGATGATGCGAGCATTTCCTCTTCGCTGTGCGCCTCGGCATCGCCCGTGAAGAGGAAGGCAGTGCTTCCGTAGGTCAGCTTGATGACGGCTGAATAGTCGTTGAGGTCGGAATATTCGTCGGAGCAGGGGGCAAGCAGTGCAATGCGCAGGGAGTTCTCTTCGAGGATGACCTTGCCTGCCTTGGCAGTGCGGATTGACAGCCCCTTGTCGTCGATGGCGGTCAGTAGCTTCTCGTAGGTAGCGGTCGTCGAATCGGCGTTGGGCATCCAGATCTCGCCGATCTCGAAGGTCTCGACGATCGCACGCATCCCGCCGATGTGGTCGGCGTGCGGATGGGTGGCGATCAGATAGTCGATCCTGCTCTTTCCGCGTGCTTTGATATAGTCCTCGATCGTATCCGCTTGGTCCATCTCGGAGGCATCGATGAGCATCGTTTTGCCGTCAGGGAGCTCGATGAAGATCGAATCGCCCTGTCCGACGTCAAGAAAGCTGACGGTGAGCGTTTTGCCGTCGGACGGAATATCGAGCGAATTGTCGGTGGGCGGAACGGTTCTCAGACAGCTGAGAAGGGTGAAAATCAGCGTCAGTGCGCTGAAAAGTGCAAGTAATTTACGCATAATGATCTCCTTTCTGAGATAGATCACCTTATTATATCGAAGAAAAGCGCCGATTGTCAAGGGGATGGGCGAAAATGCAGATAAGTTTACAATTGGATCGCCAATCGTTCAAAAACGTGTGGTATGATGAAGGAAAAGGAGTGATCGCATGACGAATATGAAAAAACGACTGATCTACGGCGGCTGTGCTGCGTTGATCTTTCTGATTGAATGTCTGCTCGTTGGGACAAGCGGATTTTTGCGCTATACGTTGGGCGATCTGCTGGTCGTGATGCTCATCTACGCCGCACTGCGGGTGATCCTGCCCGATCGACCGAAGCCGCTGTGGATGGCGGTCGGCGTGTTCGCATTTGCCCTGTGCGTTGAGCTGAGCCAGTATTTCAACCTCATCGGGCTGCTCGGACTGGGGGACGAAAAGCTCGCGCATCTGACCATGGGCTCGACCTTCGATTTGGGGGATATCGCCGCATATGCGCTGGGATGCGGTGCGGCATTGGAGGCAGATTGGTGGCTCAGGCGGAAAAATCAGCCTCGGTGAGTTTCTTTTGAGCAGTCACCCGAGCGCAATTTCGGCAAATTGACAAAAAAACAGGATTGAATGAAAATTTTTTGTGAATTCTCTTGAAAAACGAAAAAAATTGTGCTATAATGCATTCGTCACTTGTTTGACGGTGGTCGGATATGGGATCCGTTCGCGTACTGTTTGATTAAAGGATGCACAACCGTCCAGTCTTTTCCGGAGGATTAATTTAATTATGGATAGCATAGATCTGAAAATTCTTCAATGTCTCAAAGAAAATGCCCGTGCCAAGGCGTCTGCCATCGGCGATTCGATCAAGCTCTCTGTCTCGGCTGTGACCGAGCGCATCAAGCGAATGGAGCAGTCGGGCATCATCCGTCAGTATACCGTCATTCTCGATCAGAAAAAGATCGGCAACGACGTCTCGGCGATCATGGAGGTTGCCCTCGAACACCCGCATTACGCCGACCGTTTCGTGAATATGGTGGAAGAGCTGCCCAACATTATCTCTTGCTACTGCGTAACGGGTGATTGCGACTATATCCTTCATCTCGTCACCGATTCGACCGACGGACTCGAGGCGATCTATCGCAAGATCCGTTCCTTCGACGGCGTTTCGCTCACCAAAACCCACCTCATCCTCAAAAAAATCAAAAACGAACACACCATCGTGCCGACGAAGTAATTTGGCTCATAAAGGGCAACTCAATAAGGGATTTATAATCCTGTAAAATATCGGCATAGTCGTA
>CAYRQA010000129.1:0-5088 GCA_964426285.1 uncultured Lachnospiraceae bacterium
CCGCATCCGTTCAGGACTGCGTTATGCACTCAGCTATAATGCCACACGCAACGGACACGTTTTCATTCCTGCGGACAAGCTGGTGGTGCTGACTGCACACCTCCTGCAGCTCGACGAAGAAAAAGTGCGCGAGATACTTGATGCGGGGGACAATGAGATCCGCGTCATCCGCTACGGCGGCGTCAACTGCGCTTACCTTGAGGACTACTACCAAGCCGAAAAATACATCGCACAGAAGCTAACCCTCCTCGATGAGGTCTCACCGCCCGTCGGCATCGACGATATCGGGCGCATGATCATGCAGATCGAGCGGGAGGAGGGCATCGAGTATGCCGCCCTCCAGCGGCAAGCCATCAAAGCGGCGCTCACAGGCGGCGTCATGGTGCTCACGGGCGGTCCGGGTACGGGTAAAACGACCATCGTCCGCGCAATCATCCGTCTCACCGAGCGAATTGGCAACACGGTTGCCCTCGCCGCCCCTACTGGACGAGCCGCCAAGCGGATGTCGGAAGCCACCCAGTGCGAAGCCAAGACGGTTCACCGAATGCTCGAGATGAAATATGCCGCCGACGGCAAGCCGCAGTTTATGCGCGACGAAAACGACCTGCTCGACGAGGACGTCTTCATCATCGACGAGGCGTCGATGGTTGACACTCTCCTGCTCGCGGCGCTTCTCAAAGCCATCAAGCCGGGCGCTCGGCTCATCCTCATCGGCGACGCCGATCAGCTTCCCTCGGTCGGCGCAGGCAACGTGCTCTGCGATATCATCGATTCGGAGCGCTTTTCGACCGTACGGCTGACCGAGATCTTCCGTCAGGCGCAGGAAAGCCGCATCATCACCAATGCACACGCCATCAATAACGGCGACCTGCCCGTCCTCGACGATAAAAGCGGTGATTTCTTCTTCCTCATCCGCGAAAACGAGGCGCAGATCGCACCGACGATCGCAGATCTCTGCCTCAACCGCCTGCCGAAAAGCTACGGGGACAACATCAGACAGGATATCCAGATCATCACCCCCTCAAGAAAGGGCAGAGCGGGCACGGAGGTGCTCAATCAGATGCTCCAAGCTGCACAAAATCCGCCCGCACGGGGCAAAAAGGAGCGCCGTTTTAGAGACGTCGTCTTCCGCGAGGGCGACAAGGTGATGCAGATCAAGAATAATTACGACATCGTGTGGTCGCGAGGGGAAGAGGAGGGCTGCGGCATCTTCAACGGCGACATCGGTGTGATCGAATCGATGGATATGGCAGACGAACAGCTCACCGTCCGCTTCGATGACCGCACGGCGGTCTACGATTTTACGCAGTTCGAGGAGCTCGAGCACGCCTACGCTATCACCGTTCACAAGAGCCAGGGCAGTGAATACCCCGTGGTCGTTATGCCGATTTATACCTACTCACCGAAACTCCTCACGCGAAATCTGCTCTATACCGCCGTCACCCGTGCCCAACGCATGGTCGTCATGGTCGGCAGACCCGACGTCGTGCAGGCAATGGTCGAAAACAAGCGGCAGGTCAACCGCTACACGGGTCTGCGCTACCTGCTCGGGCAGTATCAGTCATGAAAGCCGCTGAACTGCTCCTGAATCTCGTCTATCCGCCCTTTTGTGTCGCGTGCGGAGAGCTCTTGCCGTTGACGAAGGCAGAGGATGCCCTCTGCGACAAATGCAACGATCAGTGGACGCAGGCGAAGGAACTGCACTGCCCCGATTGCCGCAATAGGGAGGATATCTGCCACTGTGCACAGCCGACATTGCGCAGGCTCGGCGTAGAATGTGCACATCTCGTACCCTATCGCTCGCCAACCGATATGGTCGGCAAGCTGTTGATGACCGCTAAGGACGAGCGCTACGATAGCCTCTACCGTTTTTTCGGACGGGTACTTTCCGAACGAGCCGATGCGATCTTCGAACCGATCGGACAGGATGCGATCGTGACATGGCTGCCCCGCAGCCGTTCGCGGAGACGGCAAGCGGGCGTCGATCAAGCCAAGGAATCGGCGAGGGCGCTCGCGGACTGCAAGGGCTGGAAGCTTGAAGAATTGCTCGTCCGTGTCAACGGCGGTGCACAGAAGGAGCTGACCGCCGAGGAGCGGCTGATTCATGCCCGCAAGTCCTACAGGCTTGCGCGAAAGCATACGCCCATCGAGGGGAAAACGGTCGTGCTGGTCGATGACATCCTCACCACAGGCGCATCGATGATGGCGGCGGCAGAGCTGCTCCGCTCGGCAGGGGCGGGACGCATCATCTGCCTCACCGTCGCCCAAACGCGGCAAAAAGAGAAGAATCCCATGTAAAACAGCCCGACTGCAACGGTCGAGCTGTTTTTCTCACAAATACGCCTTCATTGCCTCGGCGTTGGCTTCCTCGGTTCTGATGAGCCGCTTTGCGAGCGAGATGATCTTCGGGTCGCCCTCACCGTACTCGTTGAGGTGGCGGATCAGCTTGGCAATGCCGGTCGTCGTACCCCGCACCATCTCCTCGGCGATCTTGGTGTCGTCGCCCGACATGGTCTTCACGTTGCTCATCACCTCGGAAGAGATTTTTGCGAGCACGGGCACGTCCTCGGGCACGCCGCGAAGCTCATTCAGCAGCTCGTCTGCCTCACGGTAGAAGGCACGGTACCGGCTCTGCTGTTTTTCGAGCGCCGCCTTGAATTCGGGGTTCTGCGCATGGGAAAGCACCGTCTCGATGCCGTCGATGCCCATCTCGACGTTCTGGCGGATGAGATTGAGCAGCTTGATATCGGTCATAAAAACACTCCTTTCGGAGTTATTTTGAGCCGAAAGGAGCGAATTCATACGAGAATGGAGTAAATAATCCTACTAAAGATATTTGTTGATTGACTCCGAGAGGGGGAAGAAACCATCTCAAACGCCGAAGTTTTCTTCCCTCTCTCGGGCTCTCCCCCAACTTCCTTGGCTTTTCGGCGCTGTGAAGTTGAATTGATATATAGAAAAATCGCAGCCGACGAGTATTCGTCGGCTTATATAAAGTTTTTGGAGGTGCTTAGGAACCTTTTTTTAAAAAGGTTCCTAAGCGGGGGTTGGGGCGGAGCCCCAAATACGATCAATTAAAACACGCTTTCGATGAGCTTGGAGGTGCCTTCGGGAGAGTAGCGCCAGTAATCGATATGTTCCTTTTCGGGGCGGATGTAGTATTCCATGGGAGCGGGACGAGGGTCGATCGGTCGAAGGCAGGTGTCGATGATGACCAGCTTGATCTTCATGCGCTCGGGGATGATGTTCTTGATGTAGACGGCGGCGGACTGACCGATGCACACGTCGTCTCGGTATTCGGCGAGCCCCGCTAGATTGGGAGCGAGCTCGATGAAGATGCCGTAATCCTCGATCGAGCGCACGATGCCGACGACCGTCTGCCCGATCTGGAAATTCGCGGCATTCTCCTCCCACGTGCCGAGCAGTTCCTTGTGGCTGACGTAGATGCGTGAAGCTTCGGAATCGACGCTCTTCACCACCGCCTTGATGGGCATACCGACGTAAAAACGGTCGCTCGGGTGAGAGATGCGCGAGACCGAGATCGAATCGATCGAGAGCAGGGAAGCGATGCCGCATCCAACGTCGACGAAAGCACCGAAATGCTCGAGGTGCGTAATGCGGGAGGGGATGATGTCGCCTGCCGAGAGGGTGAGCAGGTAGTCGTGCAGGCACTCGAGCTGTGCCGCACGTCGGGAGAGGATCGCTCTCTCGACACCCTTGGTGTCGCATTCAAAGCCGATGATTTTAAAGCAGACAGGCTTGCCCACCCGCGAGATGATGGCGATGTCCTTGATCGCATCGCCGCTTGCGGCAAGAGCCGCCTCTCTTCGGGGGATGATGCCCTGCATCACACCGAGATCGACGGTCAGATTGAGCGAACCGTCGCAGAGGATGGCATCTGCCTCCAAAATTTTGCCGAGCGCCATTGCACGCTCGAGCGCCGCTGCAGAGGCGGTCCATTCGATTCCTTCATTTGCCGACATTCCTTCCGGCAGGTATTTATTTTCCCACATGATCTGTCTTTCCTTTCTGACCCCTTCACGATCGAACGGGGTTCATCCTGCTTCATTCTATGCGCCGCACATTCGAACTATGCCCGAATGCGGCAGCATCGTTCACACACAATTATCGCACAAACAGGGCGCAATATTTGTCGCAGTCTGCATTTCGGGCGAAAAAATAATTGTAAACAATTTTGAAATGAAAATCAGAAAAAGTGAGTAAAAACGAGAGAACGAGCGAAAAAAGGAGCAATGAGTAAGAAATTCAAAATATGAACATTTTTTTGCGAAAAAGGTATTGACAAATGGAAATGAAAGTGCTATAATTCAAATCGTTGTGAAAGAAAAATCAAATTTGAGAAGGAGAAAAGTTTCCCATGTCTACTTTTATGGCAAAAAAAGAAACGGTTGAGCGCGGCTGGTATGTAATCGACGCCGCAGGTCAGTCGCTGGGTAAGACCGCTGCGAAAGCCGCTACCATTTTGAACGGCAAGCACCGTCCCGAATATACCCCCCACGTAGATTGCGGCGAATTCGTCGTGATCATCAATGCTTCGAAGGCTGTTCTTACCGGTAAGAAGCTGACCCAGAAGTACTACTATCATCATTCCGGCTACATCGGCGGTCTGAAGAAGGTTCAGTATGCAACTCTGATGGCAACCAAGCCCGAAAAGGCTATGGAGCTCGCAGTGTTCGGTATGCTGCCCCACAATTCGATCGGCGACAAGAGCAAGACCAGACTGCACGTTTACGCAGGTGCTGAACATCCCCATGCTGCTCAGCAGCCCAAGGTTATCGAAGGTTAAGGAAGGAGTTTAAGATATGTATACAAGCGCAAAGCCCTATTTCTACGGCACTGGCAGAAGAAAAAGCTCCACCGCAAGAGTTCGTCTGTATCCCGGTAACGGTACCATCACCATCAACGGCAGAGACATCGACGATTACTTCGGCCTTGAAACCCTCAAGCTGATCGTAAATCAGCCCTTCGGCGTTACCGACACCGTTGGTAAGTTCGATATCGTTTGCACCGTTCGCGGCGGCGGCATCTCCGGTCAGGCAGGTGCGATCCGTCACGGTGTTGCAAGAG
>CAYRQA010000130.1:0-5080 GCA_964426285.1 uncultured Lachnospiraceae bacterium
CACTTTTCGCGATTTATTTTTCTTTTTTAGACATCAAACATACCGTCTCCACATGACCCGTTCGCGGGAAGAGGTCCACGGGATAGACCACGCTCGCACCATATCCCGCCTCGGCAAATCTTGCCACGTCTCTTGCGAGCGTGTCGGGGTTGCAGGAGATATAGACCACCCGCCTCGGCGCAATATCGGCAATCTGCTTGATCAGACGCTCGTCACAGCCCTTTCGCGGCGGGTCGAGGAAGATGACGTCGCATCCTGCCAGCTCGGGGGTGTTGGCATCGCCGCAGACAAAGATCGCGTTCGAGATGCCGTTGAGACGTGCGTTTTCCTTGGCGTTTTCGACCGCTTCGGGGATGATCTCGATCCCCGTGAGCGTGATATCGGGGCGGGTCGCCGCCACCGACAGCCCGATCGTGCCCGCACCGCAGAAGAGATCGGCGATGCGGTCGCCTGGCTTTAGCTCGGCAAGCTCGGCAGCTTTGCGGTAGAGCACCTCTGCCATGTCGTGGTTGACCTGATAGAAGGAGAGGGGAGAAAGCTCGAATTTCAGCCCGCAGAGCGTGTCGGTGAGGGCATCTCTTCCCGAGAGGGTGATGCAGCGCTCGCCGAGGATGACGTTGGTGCGAGCGGGATTCACGTTTTGCACGACCGACACGACCTCGGGAAATTTCGCCCGAATGTGCTCGGCGAATGCCTTTCCCTCGGGAAATTTTGCCGATGAGGTGACAAGGCAGACCATCACCTCGCCCGATTCCTTGCCTCTGCGCAGGTAAATATGCCGCAAAGTACCCTTGTGGGCGATCTCGTCGTATACGCTCACCTTTTTCTTCCTTAAATAGTCCCCGATTTCGGCGATGATCGGCGCAAAAGCATCGTCCTGCAGGGCGCAATCGGCGCAGGGGATGATCTCGTGACTGCGAGGGGCATAAAAACCAAAGGTGATCCCCTCACCGACGGGGTATTGAACCTTGTTTCGGTAGCCGCGCGCCTCTCCCGAGAGGGTGGGCGTCACCTCGATCGAAATCCCTGCTTTGCGGAAGGATGCCGCTACCTGCCTGCGCTTGAGCTCGAGCTCATGCGCATAGGTGATCTGCCGAAAGACACAGCCGCCGCAGCGTTTCGATACGGGACAGTCGCTCTCGATGCGGTGTGGGGAAGGGGAGAGCACCTCCTCGATCCGCCCGACCATATAGTCGGAGGCATTCTTGATGATCTTGACACGCAGTCTGTCGCCGTCGACTGCGCGGGGAATGAAGAGCACCTTGCCATCGATGTGCGCAATACCGTTGCCTAAATTGTTGAGATCCTCGACCGTGACCTCGCAGAGCTGATTCTTTTCCATAAAATGCACCTGTCCCTAAAAAATACGGTTAGATACTTCTATTGTAGCATAAACATGAAAAAAATGCAATACAATGGCGAAATTGCCAAAAAATCAAAAGATTTTTCAAAAGGACTTTACAAAGCGACACGATTATGTTACAATATATAGGTAGAAATGATACATAAAGGAGTGTTTTCCGTGAAAGAGTTGATCAATGCTCTGAAACCGCTGTTCCCCGTGACTTACAACCTGGACAAATTCGTTTCGCTGAGCTTCGCCAGCAATGCCGAACTGTTCACCATGCTCGCTAAGATTGCAATCTATCTGGTGATCGGTGTCGTTGTGGGTGCGATCCTGGGTGTGATCGGTGCGATTCTGCCCATTCTGGCATTCGTATGGTGGGTCGTCGGTGTTATCGCAGAGCTGTACATTGTCGTAGGCATCGTCCTCGTTGTGCTCGATTACTTGAAGGTTTTCGATAAGTAATCTCTTACATCTTTGAAAAAGCCCGCTTTCGCGGGCTTTTTCAGTAGCTTCGTTTTGCATAATTCGGCGCCCATTACGCCATACTGAGAAAAATTGCCTTGGGCAAAAGGAAGGATAATTTTATGAAAAAAATCATCAGTATACTGCTCATCTGCGCATCCCTGACGAGTGTGCTCTCGCTGTCAGCGTGCGGCAATAACCGAACCGACGATACTGCCGAGACGAGCGGTCAGAGCACCACCGACCAAAGCGGCGCGAACCAAACTCCCTCTGACGACGGGGCGTCGCTCTCGTCGCACTCGCTGCAGGAGATCGCCGATTCGATTCAGTCGGCGGATCACCAGTATCCCACGCTCGTTTCGGTAACCGATGCGGACGAAGGCTTTGACTTTCAATACGAATTCGGCATTCAGAAGCCCGAGGGCGTACAGGAACTGCTGGTCGTAAAGCCGATGATCGGCTCGATCCCCTTTTCGATCGGACTGCTGCGTGTCGATGACAAGGTCGATGCCGCGGCACTTGCGAGCACGATCAAATCGTCGGTAGACCCGAACAAATTGATCTGCGACACCTCTACCTTTGTGGAGACGCAGGCACGGGGCAACGTGATCATTCTGGTCATGGACAATGACAACGCGCGCGGTCAGGCGCTCATCGACGCATTCAAGGCGCTGTAAACCAAGCTATCCCATCTGAGCGCAATCGGAGGGCGCTTTCATGCTTTTTTCGAATATCAGCTTTCTCTTCGTCTTTCTGTCGGTCGTGCTCATCCTCTATTTTCTCTGCCCGAACAGACTGAAGAATTATCTTCTGCTGGCGGCGAGCCTTGTCTTCTATTTTACGGGCGAGCCGTCCTATATGCCCCTGCTCATTGCCTCGGCGCTCCTTAACTACCTCGCGGCATTGGTCATCGACCGCTTGCCGAAAGGAAAGGGAAGAGGGGTGGTGCTCGCACTCGCGGTGGCGCTCAATATCGGTACGCTTGTTTATTTCAAGTATGCAGATCCGCTGACCGGGCTGATCAACCTGCTGCCAGGGGTAGAATTGCCCCTGCCGCAGGTCGCCCTGCCCCTCGGCATCAGCTTTTACACCTTTCAGGCGATGTCTTACACGATCGACGTCTACCGCGGAGATGCCAAGCTGCAAAAGAACCCCTTCGCATTTGCGACCTATCTTTGCCTCTTCCCGCAGCTGATCGCAGGTCCGATCGTCCGCTACACCGACGTCGAAGTCGAGCTCCGATCGCGCAGGCATTCGACCGAGCAGATCGCGTCGGGGCTTGCCCGCTTCACGGTCGGACTTGCCAAAAAGGTACTGCTTGCCAATAACCTCGGCGAGATCTGCGCCCTTTACCGTGCCACTCAGTCGCCATCGGTGCTCTTTGCGTGGTTGAATGCCATCAGCTTTACCTTGCAGATCTACTTCGACTTTTCGGGCTATTCCGACATGGCGATCGGATTGGGGCGGGTATTCGGCTTCCGATTCCCCGAAAACTTCAATTATCCCTATCTCGCAGGCTCGATCACCGAGTTCTGGCGGCGCTGGCACATGACCCTGTCGGGCTGGTTTCGTGATTACGTCTATATCCCGCTCGGCGGCAGCCGCGTATCGAAGGGACGTTGGCTCTTCAACCTGCTTGCCGTGTGGGCACTGACGGGGCTCTGGCACGGAAGTGGAAGCGGTGTCGGCAACTTCGTCCTGTGGGGGGCGATGTACGGCATCCTGCTCTGCCTCGAAAAGCTGTTTTTGCTCAAACTATGGAAGAAACTGCCTGCGCTTGGGCATATATTCACCCTTTTTGTGACGATCATGGGCTTTGTGCTCTTTAACGCAGAGGGTTTTGCGGGGGCGGGCAGAGATTTCGCCGACCTCTTAGGGGCGGGCGGTCTGCCCATGGTCAGCGACCATTCGGTCTATCTGCTCACGAGCAGTCTGGGACTGCTCGTGAACGCCATCGTCGGCGCAACGCCGCTTCCCAAGCGCATCTGGATGTGGGCGGAGGGCAAAAAGGCAGGCGAAGTCGCCACCTCACTGCTCCAGCCCTTGCTGGTCGCCGTCGGGCTGTTGCTTGTGACCGCTTACCGCGTCGACGGAAGCTTCAATCCCTTTTTGTATTTTCGCTTTTAAGGAGGGTAGATTCAGCATATGAAACGCTTCAAAACGTTTGCCACGATCGCCCTCTTCGGATGTCTGGTCATCGGGCTCGGCTTGGCGACCTTCCTTGCCCCGGACAAGGACTATTCGGTCTACGAGCGCCGACAGCTGGCGCAAATGCCCGAATATGCCCCCGATGCACCCCTCGCCGACTATTTTGCCGATTGGGAGGACTATCTGGTCGATCAGTTTGTCTTCCGTGACGGGTTCCGTTTTCTGAAGGGCATCTTTGCCCGTGATATTCTGCAAAGTACGGACGTGAACGGCTACGTGGTCAAGGACGGCAGCGAAGCCGAGCTGCTCTATCCCACCAACGGCGAGCGGATCGATGAAAATCTCGCGGTGCTCGAGTCGGTGAGGGGCGAGCTGTTTGCCGATGCGACCGCCTATTTCGCGGTTATTCCCGACAAGAGCGTCTATATGGACCTTCCGCTCGGGCTTGATTACGGTTCTATCACCGACAGTGCGGCTGAACGCTTCCAAGCCGAGCAGATCGACCTCTCGGGCAGTCTGACGGCAGACGATTTTTACCGCACCGACATCCACTGGAAGCAGGAAAATCTGCAGGCGGTCTACGAGACCCTGCGCAGCCGGATGAATCCCGACCTGCCCGCATGGGAGGCGCTCGATGCCCGACTGCAAAGCGCAGGCGACTTCTACGGCGTGCTCTATGGGCAGGCGGCATACCCGATCGCGCCCGATGAGCTGAACTATCTCGTCGGCGATTGGCTCGAAGGCTGTACACTTACCATCGTCGACACGGGGGGCTCTGCCGAGATCTATCGGCCCGACAAGGCTTCGGGCGACGATCCCTACGATCTCTTCATGAGCGGCGAAAATGCCATCACCATCCTTGAGAACCCCAATGTGACCAACGGTCGCGAGCTCGTGCTCTTCCGCGACAGTTTTGCCCGCTCGCTTGCCCCTCTGCTGGCGGCAGGCTATGAAAAGATCACGCTGATCGACCTGCGCTGGATTCGCTCGAGCTATCTTGCGCAGTTCTCGCAGTACCTTCCCGTGAGCGGTACTTCCGATCGAGCGGTCGCCCTCCTAGCCCTCCTCAGCGGACAGGTGTTAAATTCCGTGCTCTATTGAGAAACCAAACGCTCCGAATGA
>CAYRQA010000131.1:0-5053 GCA_964426285.1 uncultured Lachnospiraceae bacterium
CCCTCACAAGTTCTAAAGTGTGCTAGCACTTTAGGGAACTTGCAACATACCCCACGCCACTAATATACTATGGTGCTATCACTTTGTCAAGTGGGGTGTGTTGTGTGCGTAGATTATGCCAATAATCTAGTGAAGCTTACTTCCTCTTAGGTGCTGAGGGAATGAAAAAAAGAGAGAGTCAAGGGCATCGTTTTTTTCACTGCTTCCATGAGCTACCGCTTGCGGATCAGCGAATGGCAGCAGTGAAAAAAATTGTCGCAGACAACCCTTTACTCTCTCTTTTTGAAGTGGACAATGCTCCTATGAGGAAGTAACGGAACGGTCGTGCTGTCGTTTCCCCCTCTGGCATTGTAGCCAACAAAAAAGAGCATCAAGGGTAAACTGTACAGTCGTTCCGACTGCCCTTGACACTCTTTTTCTTATGGCTTTTGGGTAATTAAGGGGAAATGACTTGTTGTGGCATTTCTGCCACTATGATATAATTATCAGCGTTGTCGCACCCAATCTGGCAACAGAAAGGGGGTGTACCACTTGGATTTGATAATTTCTTTCTTGGTTTCCGTTATGGCTGGTGTAGTTAGCTACTACATCTGCAAATGGTTAGACGGAGACGACAGTGACAACTAGCCTAAAGAAAGCCCCAGAGGTGACGCTCTGGGGCTTTCGCTTTGTGTACCGCTTGGATACAATTTCTTTCTTAGCTACCGCTAATATATCATATGCAGTAACCAAAATCAAGTATTCCCTATTGCCACCACTTATATACATTTGCTCCCTCACTTCCACAACTTCCACCAAGGCTTTTTTTCTTCCTCTGGTGGCTGTTCCTGTTCCTCTGCTTTCACTTCCAGTAGTTTCAGCTCCTGTTTTGTCATTGCATGAAGCTGTTGCTCTTGGTCTAGGAGCTTCTGGTTCTCGGCAAGCCTTTCATTGAGTTCCTCTATCTGCCTATTCTTGATTTCCAACTCTTTCTGGAGCATTTCAGACTGCTTCAAAAGTACATCAATAACCGCTTCACTTGAAGCACTCGCTTGATGTGGTTCGTTTTGCAAAAATGCCTGTTTTATACTACTTTCCACCACTTCATCATAGTACATCACACCGTTTTTTTGATGTGCTTCACTGATGTGGTTCTTTTTGATGTATCTATATACCCTCTGCTTGTCGATTCCAAGCTCATCAGCTATCTGTTTTATCGTTTTAGCCATTGCTCTGCTCCTTTCCCCAGTACTTCCGCACCGTATTGTACGTTAGACCAGTATTTCTTACCACGTCCGTCTTGGTTGCGTTCGGATGCAGTTCTAGGTACTCTCTGACTATATGCTCTTTTGTCGGTCTGCCCTCTGGCTTCATTTCTCCGATTTCTTTTAAAATAGCCTTATTTGCTCTTGCCAACCTCAAATGCACCGCCTGTTTACGCCCGTTCCGCTTCAGTGGCTTGTACTCCCACCCTTGCCAGTTCTCCAAGCTCTCCCTCTGGGTAAGCATTGCTTTGGAGTTATACATCTTCATAGCGGAATATATCTCTTTTTCCTTTATCTGCCTTGTTGCTCCTTTGTTGTAGTCTGGCAACAGGGACAGCAAATCTTTCTCCAGTTCTTCCTGTGGCACGTTACACTTCCACGCTATAACCGCCAAGGCACACATGGAAGTATAGCGGTTTCCCTCTTTCGTCTTGGTTCTGCAATTCCGCAATGCACAATCATAAAAAGCACGATTGCTCCGCCACCCCTCTCGGTCCTGCCTCGGCTTCTTTGCAGTCGGCTTCTTTGCAGTCGGCTTTTTCGTGCGCTTCTCTCCATAGCGGACAAAATGCACATCTTTCAATCCTACCGCCTTTCCAAGCTCATCTATATCCCATTTCTCGCCAACTCGGAATACTGTATTTTTCCATTCATATTTATTCAGACCGCCCGCCATGCGGAAATCCTGTCCGAACCATTGCACTTGCTTATGCAGATATACCCTTTTTGTAGTCTGCTGGATAGCCAACGCTCGATAGAGCTTGTCTAGGTTCTCTGTGGTTGCCCTGTAATTTGGTATGGGTTCCGTAAGCACAAAGTACAAATGCAAGCCTGTACCACTATTCACTATATAGGTCGGCATTGGTAAAGGCTCATTATTTGCGGTTTTCCAGTCATTCCGCAAAGCATTTAACAGCGTACCGCTATATACGTTATCCATATCTATGATAAACGTGTATATGTCCTTTGCTGACTTCTTGCTTATCCAGTTGTTAAAGTATGTACAGCCACCCATAAGCACATCATTTCTTCCCTCACTCTGCTCCATGGCTTCATCAATACTCATGGGAACGATATGCTTATTATCATCATCAATAAACACAACTGGTATTGTCTGCGTGGTATCTCCAAATATATCCTCATACAGAGTGTAGGAGCTGACTTCTTCCCCATACTCGGATAAAAACATATTCTTTTCTTCATACTGTTCTTGGATATACTCCAAGCTCTCATCTTGTAGCATAAACTCTTCCTTTCTGCATATACTACCATAGACTACCACCCCTATATATTTAAAGGGGCGTAATGTATCAATAGGTTTTTAACACTACAGCAATTATTTTAACGCCTCAAAAAGCCTTTGTAAACCCTGTTTTTTTGGGGCGTAGTAATGTATCAATATAGTTTTTAGTAGTACCCTCTGGACTGTCTGCACTCTTTTACATACCAACGGATAAAAGAATAAATGATATGAACTATGATGTTCAGCAGTAAAAGGTTGATAGGCAAAAATGTCCTTATTTCGTCCGCAAAGAATATGCTCAATGCCAGGCTAACCAGGAACACAAGCAAGCTCAAATTGTCCGCAAATTCAAGTTCTTCCACATACAAGCCTATGAGCTTTATTCCGCAGAAACATACCAGAACACCCAGACCGCCACACAAAAGAAGCAGTACCAGTATCAGCACAAGCCAGTGCACTATGGTTGCCACTATCGGCTGTGGTATCATATCCCCTAACTGTGAAGCCCAGACAGCTCCGTCTAGGGCAAAATCTCCAAAAGAGGTAATGAAGTGCCATATAGCCAGAAAGAAGCTCTTAAAATCGCTTACAAACGCTCTGGAGTCTATGGCGGTTAACACCGTCACAAGCACACCGTAGGCAAGCGAACCAAAGAAAGCACCCTCTAGGGCTGTTTCTTTGCCCTTGTAAGCCGATATAAGGCTTTTTTCTTTGCTCTGGTACATTTCCTTGGCTTTGTCCTTTATAAGCTGATTTTGACGCTTTTTAAGGGCTTCAACCTCTATTCTGGTACTCTCTGCTTCGTACTGAGTATGTGCAAGCTCCCTTTCTTTCTCTGCGTATCTGTCCTTAACGGCTGATACCGTGGCTTCGGCTTCTCGCTTGGCGTTCTGCTCGCTCCTTTGCAAGTTGCTGTTCTCTCGCTTTAGCTTCTCGTTCTCTTGCCTGATTAAGTCGCTCTTGTTGTATATCTCTTCCTTTTCGTTCAGTTGCACTATTATCTCGCTTTTCTTCTGAAGCTCGCTCATCAGCTTGGAGTTGGCTGAGGAAAGCTCCGATATTTGCGACTGCATTTCCGCCAACTGTTGGCTCTGGTCTGGTCGGTTCTGGGCTTGCAGTTCCTCGGCTTGGCTCTGCAAACTGCTGACTTGCTTCTCCAGTTCCTCTATCTTCTGTGACTGCTGACCGATTAAGCTGCTGTCTTGCTCTCTCTCGCTCTGCAGTTCCTCTATCCTCTGTGAGAGCTGTGCCACTAAGCTGCTGTCTTGCTCTCTCTCGCTCTGCTGTTCTCTGTGCATTGACTTCAAACCCATGCTCCAAACTCTCCTTTCCAAAGTCCACCGCATAATACTGCTCCAGTTTATTATTGCGGACTTTACATTGTTTCTCGCCTTGGCTCTGCCTTTCAAGGTCTGTAAAAGTGATGTATTTGTGGTTGTCTTGCCAGTCCACACCATACCCACGCTCATTCATCTGCTTTACAAAGTCCTCTCGGCTCTGGGCTTGCTCCCGGCAGTCCATGACCGCAAGGGCTATGTCTTGCACATAGCTTTTGACTTCCCCTCTTTCGGCTTGCTTCAAGAGGTTGTATGTGTCCTTGCTCCATGCAACGGTTTCTTCTCTTTCCTCTCCGGAGAATGTCTTGCCCTTTTCCGGAACATGAAGCCCTTGTTGCCGGCTCTGCTCATTGCAACGCTCTTTGATGTCTGCAAGGTCTTTCTTGCTCCATTGGAGTTTGTGTCCGTCCTCAAAGTTCACACTATTAACGATAAAATGAGTGTGAATGTGTCCTCGGTCTATGTGCGTGGCAATGAGTACCTCATGCCCTTTCCATGCTTCTGTACCCTTGGCAAGCTCCAGAGCGTTCCTGTGGGCTTGCTCTGGTGTGATATGCTCGTCCTCATGGTAGGACTGCACAAAGTGCTTGTAGGTTCTGCCACCTGTCTTTCCCCACATTTCCTTTGTTGCTTGCATTTCCTCTTTAACCGTTTCCGCTTCACAATGCAGACCGCTGACAAGCTTCTCCTCGGTCTTTTCGTCCTTGGTTACATAGTCAAGTGCTTGCCCTATGCCTGCTTTTGAAGATACTGCTTTAATAACTGCCATATCTCATTCAACCCCTTTAATGTTGGAAGTTCTTGCTTGTAGTCAATAAAACCAGTACTGTTTAGCTTCTTGGTGAGCTGATTAAGGTTAGCCCCTTGCTTTTTCAGTTCTGGTATCAGTTCCTTAATTCCGTCCGTATTAGTGATGGGCTTCTCCAGAACCGCACGCAAAATATATTCTTGTTGGTTCGTTCCTGACTGCTCCACCTTTTTCATAAACTGCTCATATTCTTCCTCGGATAATCGAAACATCACTTGTTTTGGTCTACTCTTATTCACTCTCTGCCACCTCGATACACAATTCTACTTTGTACATTCCACCCTCATGCAACTCTAAGAACTCTCTCAATGTCATAAAAACAACCTCACTTTCACTCGCTAATTTATGTGCGTTCCCGCACTCCAGAGGGGGATTGAAGGGGGGCTTGCCACCCTCACAAGTTCTAAAGTGTGCTAGCACT
>CAYRQA010000132.1:0-5009 GCA_964426285.1 uncultured Lachnospiraceae bacterium
GTGATGAGCGGGGTGTGCACGTAGACGAAGCCGCGGTCGTGGAAGAACTTGTGGATGGCGAAAGCCGCCTCACTTCTTACGCGGAATGCGGCAGAGAAGAGGTTGGTGCGCGGGCGCAGGTAAGCCTGCGCGCGGAGGTACTCAACCGTGTGGCGCTTGGGCTGGAGGGGGTAATCGGGGGTAGAGGTGCCCTCGACGGTGATCTCGGTCGCCTTGATTTCGAAGGGCTGCTTCATGGCGGGGGTGAGCTCGACGACCCCCTTGACCACAAGCGATGCGCCGACGTTCTGATGGGCGATCTCATCGTAGTTGGCGACCTTTTCACGCTCGAAGACGACCTGCACGCTCTTAAAGCAGCTGCCGTCGTTGAGGTCGATGAAGCCGAACGCCTTGCTGTCGCGCAGATTGCGCACCCAGCCGCCGACGGTGACCTCTTGGCCGCCGAACGCATCGGGGTTTTCGTATATCGAACGAACAAAATCTCTATTCACTGTGATTTGTCTCCTTTGGAAGATGATTCATACATTATAATGTAGTATTATACCATTATTTGAGCATTTTGTCAATCGAATTCGAGAAATATGCAGAAAGTTATTGAAATTATGCCCGATCGGTGCTACAATAAAGAAAAGAAAGGCAAAGCGAATGGGCAGTGTGCGCCGATTACAAGACTTTTTTGAAATGAATGATCGTCACCCATGTAGGAACCGACGTCCTCGACGGTCCGAAAACGATTGATTCACCAAAATGAAAGATTGGCGGAAATCATACGCAGACGGCGGGAGCAAGCCTCCGCACTACGGGTTTGGTGATCATTCTGCTCATTTCATTTTTTATTTACAGCCCGTTTTCGCTTGTTTACAATTCGTTTATCGCATCCCGGAAAATCTCTGCTATGATAAAGGCAAGAACTGACAGCACAAGGAGCAACGCATGAAAAAATCATACCTCATCACGGCGCTCGCCCTGCTCGGTGCAGGATTTGTTGCGCTGGCACTCGGGCTTTTAGCGCCGTATGGGCAGCTGCAGACGGTCGATGTCATCGGCGGTGCGGGCTATTCCGCCTATCAATTTCTGCTCTTCAACTCGGATAGCGGTATTTGGAGCATCCTCGCCCATCTCGGCGGCGCTGTAATGATCAGCAGTGCTTTTGCGCTCATTTTCCGCAAGACGGTGGTCAATCACTGCATGCTCCCCACGAGCTTGCTCGCCCTCGCGCTCAGTGCGGGCTGGAGCGCCGCCTGCGTCAGCCTTTTGCTTGCGATTAGCACCCTTCCCCGTGAATATATGCGCTACCCCAATGCCCATCCCGCTGTCCTCAGAGCGACCGGGCTCTGTCTGATCGGCTGTCTGGTCCTGTTATGCGTTTACTTCGTAAAATGGGTCAAAAAAGGGTCGTTTAAGGCACTCTTCATCGACAGCTTGCTGACGGTCGTCTATTTTCCCGCCTTCTTTTGGCTCTGGTACACGCTGTCGAACGGTCTGTGGGATCTGCTGAAAGACGTGATCTAAATCGAAAATCGCCTTGAAGGATTCCTTCAAGGCGATTTCGCATATAGACGCTCAGTCCTTCTTGGAAGCGAGGAACTTGTAGACCAGTGCCGCAAGCACACCGCCGACCAGAGGTGCAACGATGAACACCCAAACGTTGACCAGTGCGTCGCCGCCGACAAAGAGGGCAGGACCAAAGGAACGGGCGGGGTTGACCGAGGTGCCTGTGAAGGAGATGCCGAGGATATGTACCAATGTCAGCGAGAGACCGATGACGATGCCGCTGACCGCACTATTCTCAACCTTCGAGGTCACGCCGAGGATGGCGAGCACGAAAACGAAGGTCAGGATCACTTCGATGAGTAGAGAGAGCAGGATGTCGTCCTTGTAGAGTGCATTCGCACCGAGCCCGCTGTCCTTGCCGACGAAGAGCATGAGCAGAGCCGCACCGACGGTTGCCCCCGCGAACTGTGCCACGATATAGCCGACAAAATCCTTGAGAGAGAGCTTGTCGCTGACCAGCATAGCGATCGAAACGGCGGGGTTGATGTGGCAGCCCGAGACGTTGCCGATCGAGTAAGCCATCGCGACGATGACCAGACCGAAGGCAAGGGCAGTCAGCAGGTAGCCTGTTCCGTTTTGTGCGGAGCAGCCGACGACGGCGGCAGTTCCGCAGGCGAAAAATACCAGCACGAAGGTGCCGATAAATTCCGCAACATACTTTTGGAGCGCGTTCATGGGAAAATCCTCCTGAAAATATAAAATATATTTTGCTGGCGGGCAGACCGCCGACAAATCAAAAGATAAGGGACGAGCTCGCGCCCGTCCAAGCAAAATGACAGAAGGATCGAAGTAACAGGCAGCACCCTGACTTACACTTACAGTATGGCATAAATTAGCAGCTATGTCAATAGTTGGCGATTGAATTCTTGTGCAACAGGCTGCCGAAATTGGTCAAAAAGCGTCTGCATCCTCGTCGAGCGTCTCGATGAGAAAGCTCACGGGACGAAAACCGTCGTTGCAGGAGATCATGGCAGAGCGCGGATTTTTCATCCAGCCGTTGTAAATATCCTCGCCGCCGTGGGCGAGGGTCATCACGAAGGCGGACATACTCTCCCATGCACTGTCGCACATCCCTTCGGGCTTCTGCCAGCCGTTGGCGACAAACACCTGCCCGAGCACCATATCGCAGGCGTGCTCGATGGGATTCTCGTAGCGCTCGATGAGATCGTCGTATCGCGCTATCTTCATCACGGTGATCTTCACTTTTTTCATGGGCTCATCCCCCTTTTCTTATTGCAAATTCCTTCGCACTGTGTTATACTGTTATTATACAAGTGATGACGGCAGAAAGTCAAGCGTTTGAAGGAAAAATGATCGATTACTTAAAAGGCAAGGTGACCCATATGCAAGAAAGGACCATTTTCTACGAGGTCTTCGCCTACCTGCTCACCGTCCCGCGCGGCAAAGTCGTCACCTACGCGCAGATCGGCGCGCACCTCGGCAACCCGAAGCTGGCGCGCGTGGTCGGCAACATCCTCCACCGCAACCCCGACGAGCAGGTCTTCCCCTGCTACAAGGTGGTGAATGCCAAGGGCAGGCTCGCACCGAGCTTTGCCTTCGGGGGCATCGGCGAGCAAAAGAAGAGGCTCGAAGCCGAGGGGATAGAGGTGGTCGACGATACGGTCGATCTTATGAAGTACCAATGGAGAGAGTAACGAACGAAAAGGAGTGAGCCGAGTGACAAGAGTTGCCGTCCTCGCCGAACGCCTGTATGATATGGGCATCGGTCTGAAGAAGTACACCCCGTCAAACATTGCGAGAAAGAAGCTTCAGCAGGAATGTATCCGCGATCTTTCTGCCATGCAATTTCTCGTTTACTGCATCGGAATGAGGCGCATTTCCGATGAGGATGCCCGCGCGATCGGTACGGACAGGTTGGGGAAGTAGGGGATTCGGTATGCATCCATTGACGGGCGAATTCGAATTTCCTGTTTGTAGGGGAGGCGTTTCGCCTCCCGCTCGTACGGTTTACACAGATTCTACGGCGGGAGGGGAGCCCCCTCCCCTACGAGATAATTGAAGATCCGCAACAAGGGGTGCCGCATATTCCATTATTTCTGCGAACCGCGCGGGACGGGTGGATATGGAATCCGCCCCTACGGGTTTGCATGAACGATTCGCACGCACCCTGTAGGGACAGGCGTCCACGACTGTCCGCTACAAAGGATTCCCGCCCCCCCATTGTTGCCGCAAATCGCGCGGGACGGGCGGATATGGAATCCGCCCCTACGGGGTAAGGCGCAGATTTCCACCCCACCCGTAGGGAACGTACGTATGAACGTTTTATCACACAAACGCCCCGAGGCTCAAACGAACCTCGGGGCATCGCTATTTTCAATTATTCCTCATCAAGCATTTCAGCCATTACCTTCTCGGTCTCGGGATCGTAGGAGAGCATGGGCTTCTCGTCCTTGCCCTTGATCTTGCGGTTAATATAGTTCTTGGTGATCTTCATGACCAGTGGGAAGAGGGCAATGACGCCGATCAGGTTGGGGACCATCATGAAGCCGTTGAAGGTGTCCGAGATGTCCCACGCCAGCGAAGAGGTCATGATCGCACCCGAAACGATCATCAGAACGAAGATGACCTGGTATACCTTGACCGCCTTCGAGCCGAAGAGGTATTCAACCGCCTTCGAGCCGTACTGCGACCAGCCGAGTACGGTGGTGAATGCGAAGAGGAGCATGGCGATCGCAATGAACCATTCGCCCGCGATGCCGAATACGTCGCCGAAGGCACGGGAAACGAGGGTAGAATCGTCGAGGTTTGCCACTGCGGGATTGCCTGTGGTCAGATCGATGTAGCCCGAGGAGAGGACGACGATGGCGGTCATGGTGCAGACGATCATGGTGTCGAAGAAGACTTCGAAGATGCCCCACATACCCTGACGGACGGGCTCCTTCACGTTGGAGGAGGAGTGGACCATAACCGACGAGCCCAGACCTGCCTCGTTCGAGAAGACGCCTCGCTTGAAGCCGTTGGTCATCGCCATGAAGACCGAGCCGACCAGACCGCCTGCGCCTGCACGTTCGGTGAAGGCGAACTTGAAGATGGCAACGAACATAGCGCCGAGGTTTTCGATGTTGATGATCATAACGGCAAGTGCGCCGATGATGTAAGCGATCGCCATGAAGGGAACGACCTTTTCTGCGACCGAAGCGATTCTCTGCAGACCGCCGAGGATGATCAGACCGCCGAGTACGACCAGCACACAGCCGATGATCAGACCGAGCACAGAGATGCCGCCGACACTGCCGAGGTCAATATTCTTGAAGAATGCAGACTGGATGTTCAGGGTGATCTTGTTGACCTGACCCATGTTGCCGATGCCGAAGGAAGCGAGCATTGCGAAGATCGCAAAGAGGACTGCGAGCACCGAAGCGATGCCGCCAAAGCCCTTCTTTTTGCCCAGACCGTCCTTCAGATAGTACATCGCACCGCCCGACCATTCGCCG
>CAYRQA010000133.1:0-4997 GCA_964426285.1 uncultured Lachnospiraceae bacterium
GAGGGATTGGCGAACCATGCGATCAATATGGGTACATACACCCGTGAAGTTTTGCACGCCACCCCCTCCACCGCTTCGCGGTCCCCCTACCCTTGCAAAGGGGAGGCTTAGTTGCGGACAGTATAGCATATGTGGGGGTGTCAAATAAAAATGCTCCCTCTTTGAGGGAGCTCCCGCGAAGCGGGTCAGGGAGGGATCGATCAGGCTAAAAACGGCATTACGCACGAGTTCCTCCCGTCACCGCGATCGGCTTACGCCGAATCACGGTGACACCCTCCTCGTAGAGGAGGGCTTGACGGAACCGTTTGTATAATTTGACTATTGCTTCTTTAGCGACATGAGTTTGCGGGCAGTTCCGGTCGGGAAGTTCCCCTTTATACAATCTCTTACTTATTCTTGAGCAGATCGCGGATCTCGGCAAGCAGTGCTTCCTGCTTCAAGATGCTGGCATCGAGCGCTGCCTGCTTTTCGGCAAGTGCCGCAGCCGCTTCTTCGGCAGCCTTCTTATCCACCTCGGCTTTGACAGCTTCCTCGGCAGCTTTTGCCTCGGCTTCGGCGATCTTCTTCGCTTCGAGCTTATTACGGGCAGCGGAGATCACACGCACGACTACGAAGATGCAGAATGCAGTGATCAGAAAATCGATGACCGTCTGGATCCACGTACCCCATTGGATCGCTACTTCGGGAACGATCTCCAGTCCTGCGGGATCGAACTCGGGCTCGGAGATGACCGTCTTGATCGTATCCAGACTGCCCTGCTTCATGAAGATGCCGATAAAGGGGTTGATGATGTAATTGACCAGCCCCGTCACGATCTTGCCGAAGGAACCGCCGATGACAACACCGACAGCCATATCGACCACGTTGCCGCGCGAGATGAAATCACGAAAATCCTTGAAGAATGAGCTTTTTTTCTTTGCCATAATAAATCTACTGTCCTTTTTGATATTGAATTTGAAGCTCAACCCATGGATCGCAAAAAAACTTTTTGGCGATCCATGCGTTAACAGAGCGTTCATGATTTCATTATACCAATTTTTTTCGGCTTGTCAAGTATTTTCGGCAAAAATTGAGCTTATTCTCCATCGGAATGCTTTTCACGGTACTTTTCCGCCTGCAAATTGAACATTTCGGCGTATTTACCCTTCATCTGCATAAGTTCATCTGCATAAGTTCATCGTGACTGCCTTCCTCGATGAGTGCGCCTCTGTCGAACATATAGATCCTGTCCGCCATTCGGGTGGTCGAGAGACGGTGCGAGATGAAGATGACCGTTCGGTCGTCGGCAGAATCGATGATGCTGTGGTTGAGCTCGTATTCCGCCATCGGGTCGAGCGCAGACGAGGGTTCGTCCATGATCACAAGGCTGTGCTCACTCGCGAAGATGCGCGCGATCGCCACCTTCTGTGATTCACCGCCCGACAGGTTGACCCCGTCCTCGCGAAATTCCTTGGTCAGCGGCGTTTCAAGCCCCCGCTCGAGCCCTTCGAGCTTCGAATCGAAGGGCGCTCTGTGCAGTGCATCGAGCAGTTTCTCTTCATCGCCCGCTTGACGCTCACCCGCTGCAACATTTTCGCCGAGCGTGGCGGCAAAGAGTTTATAATCCTGGAAAACCGCACCGATCTGCGCCCTGAGCGAGGTGAGGTCGTATTCCTTCAGATTCACGCCGTTGTAGAGGATCTCGCCCTCTGTAGGGTCGTAGAGGCGCATGACCAGCTTGGTGAGCGTCGTCTTGCCCGCACCGTTGTAGCCGACGAGTGCGATGCGCTCGCCTTTTTTGACGGTGAAGCTGACGTTTCGGAGCGAATAGACGGCATCCTCCGCTTCGGGGCGGTAGGAGAAGCTGACGTTTCGCGCCTCAAGCGTCTCGAATGCGCCCGCTTGCAGTTCGCCGCCCTTGATCGTGGGCTCAAATTCCATGAAATTGATATACTTTGCGGCATAGCGCGCGTTTTCGGGAAGCTGGAGCACCGTTCCGGTCATGTCTGTGATCGACCAGTTGAGCGTCCAGAGCAGGTTGACTGCCGCCACGTAGCCGCCGAGCTTCACCGAACCGTCAAACAGTCCGAGCAGCAGGATGAGCATCGGCATGAAGGCAAGGAAGAAGGAGATCAGTTCATTGATCAGACTGAGCGGGAGGATCTTTTTCTCGAAAGCGCACTCGACGTCGATCAGCTCGTCGGTCGCATCGTCGTAGAGGGTCTGCATATTCTCGTGCGCACGGCTGATGCGGAATTCCTTGGCGAAATCGGCGAGGTGATAGACACGGTTGACGTAGTCGCTTTTTCGGTAGAGCGGCTTGGTGCGCTCGTTTTTCTTGAAGTATTTTTTGTTGATGACGTTGTTGAAGACCGACTGCAAAATACACGCCCCGATGATGATCGCACCGACCGACCAGCTCACCTGCGCGAGCAGTGAGATGATCGCCGAGAAGGTGATGAGCTGTCTGAAGAGTGTGCCCGCGTCGGAGAGCGCCTTTGCCGCACGCTCCTTCGATTCGTCCATCGCGAAGACGTAGTCGTTGTAGAAGGCGGGATCATCGTAGCAGGCGAGGTCCATGGCGAGTGCGTGCTCGAACATTTCGGCGTGCATCCTCGTTTGCAGGCGCTTGTCGACGATCGGCTTGTAGTACTGGAACCACCATTCGTTGGTCGAGCGCAGGAGAATCCACCAGCCGAAGTACATGGCGATGTAGATGAGTATCTTCGTCAACGAAGGTTGGGCGACGTCGCACTCGTTGAGCACGGCGAACATGAGGTAGGACTGCGCCGCATTGGCAACGCCCCACACGATGCTCATGATCGCCATCCAGACGATGTACTCGGGCGTGAAGTGCGCCACTTTTTTGATCATTACGTAACTGTTTTTCAGGACGGTCGAGAGCTTTTCGCGCTGCTTCTTTTCTTTCTTTTCCTTAGTTGCCGTCATCACTCGATCCCTCCTTCACGTAGTTTTCGGCTTGCAGGCGGAACATTTCGGCGTATTTGCCGCCCTTTGCGAGCAGTTCGGCGTGGCTGCCCGATTCGATGATCTCGCCGTCATCGAGGAGATAGATGCGGTCGGCGAGCACTGCCGAGGCAAGTCGGTGCGAGATGAAGACAAGCGAGCGTCCCTCGCAGGCACGAATCATGTTGTCGAACATCTTATATTCTGCGATCGGGTCGAGCGCCGACGAGGGCTCGTCGAGGATGACGAATGGGCTGTCACAGGCAAAGACGCTTGCAAGTGCAACCTTTTGCGCCTCACCGCCCGAGAGCACCTCGCCCTCGTCGTCGAACTCGCGGGTGAGGGTGGTGTAGATGCCCTTTTTGAAGGAAGAGACCTTCTCCCATCCGCCGCTTTGCTTCAGTGCTTCGATGACCCTCTCTTCGTCACCTTCCTCCATCGGACGAAGCAGGATGTTCTCGGCGACCGAGATGGATAGCAGCTTCGGCTCCTGGAAGACGACCGCGAACTGCTCGGCAAGCGAGGACATTTCGTAGTCACCGAGCGGGCGACCGTTCAGGGTCACAGACCCCGCTCGCGGCTCGTAGAGGTGGAGGAGCAGTTTCACGAGCGTCGATTTGCCCGATCCGTTGTGCCCGACCAGCGCGATCTTCTCGCCCTTTCCGATTTGCAGGGAGATGTTTTTCAGCACGTCCTTGTCGCTGCCCGCGTAGGCGAAGGAGACGTTTTCCATTCTCAGCTCACCCGCTGAGGCGGGGATGGCGTTCGGCTTGTTCTTGATCTTCGGCTCGTATGCCATAAAGTAGCGGAAATCCTCTATGTAGAGCGCCGTTTTGCGGAGATTCTCGAGATTTTGCATCATATAGCGCATATTGCCCGAGACCTGCCCCGAGTTATTGAAGACGATGAGAAAGTCGCCGGGGAGCATATTGCCCCACAGGAGCGTCTGAAACGCCGCGTAAACGCTCGAGAGCACGAAGACGACGTTCGGGATCATGTTCGAGCAAAAGCTGAGAAATGCGAGCTTTTTGCCGTACTTTTTGTAGACGGCGGTGTAATCGTCGAGCGCCTGACGGTAGTGCGCCTTCATGAGCGAGGGCATATTCGTCAGCCGCATCTCCTTGGCGAACTCGTTCAGATAGAAGACGCGCTGTACGTAGACCTGCTCGCGGTCGATCGGGCGGCATTCGTCGTCCTTCTCCTTGCCGAGCTTATTGATCTTCTTGGCGAAGAGCCCCGTGAGCAGGGGCAGGAAGGAGATCGCCGCGATGACGGGATCGATGACCAGCATCATGCCGATAATCGAAACGAGGTTGATGATATTCCAGATCAGGCTGTCGATGCCGTAGACGACGTCCATCGACTTGCCGTAAACCTCCTGCATCGCGCGGACGTATTTGTCGTAGAATTTCGGGTTTTCATAGCACTCGAGCTCGACCTGCTTTGCCTTTTCGAACATCTGCTTCTGAAAGGCGGCTTTGATCTTGGTATTCGCCTTGGGGAGGATGAAGGTCGAGACCCAGTAGATGAACACGGTCTGCACAACGTACGCCGCCGCGATGATGCCGATCATCGTGAGCAGATAGGTCAGCGACTTGCCCTCGGAATAGCGATTGACCACCTCGCGCAGCAACCATGTATAAAGGAAGAAATTGATGAGCGCGCCGAAGACCGACCACAGAAAAATAGGTCGGCAGATAGAGCGGCGCGGCTTTATGGACGGTCTTCAGCGCGAGCAGATCGTTTTCAAATGCGCGCTTTAGGGTGAGGTCGTTCTCGCCCTTGGTTTTTTTGGTCTTTTTCATGAGCCCTCCTGTGGAAATCGAAAAAATGTCGGCTGTGCGGTTGCAGGCAAAATAATACAACAAAACTTCGCTATCGATTATAGCAGTTTTTGGTCAATTTGTCAATCAATTGTTGGTTGATGCGCCTCTACTGAAATAGTGTCGGAAAAGGGCGTTGGGTTGAGGTTTTGGGGAAGATTTTCAAAAAATCACCCGAGCGGGGGCTCGGGTGATCGATTTGCACGGGAGGGGAGACCCCTCCCCTAC
>CAYRQA010000134.1:0-4892 GCA_964426285.1 uncultured Lachnospiraceae bacterium
GTATATAGATATAAATTTATAAAATTCAAAAAATTGCAAGGTGCAGGAGGATAAAATACATGAATTACGAAGAAACCATGGATGAATTTAGCATTAAGATCAAGGTAATCGGTGTAGGCGGCGGCGGAAACAACGCAGTCAACCGTATGATCGATGCAGGTGTGCAGAACGTCGAATTTGTCGCAGTGAATACCGATAAGGCAGCGCTGCTCAAGTCGAAGGCTGACGTGAAGGTCGCGATCGGCGACAAGCTGACCAAGGGTCAAGGTGCCGGCTCGAATCCCGAAGTGGGTGCAGGCGCAGCTGAAGAAAACGCAGAGGATATCACCGCAGCCATCAAGGGCGCGGACATGGTGTTCATCACCGCAGGCATGGGCGGCGGTACCGGTACTGGTGCGGCTCCCGTAGTCGCTAAGATCGCCAAGGACATGGGCATTCTGACAGTTGCAGTCGTTACCAAGCCCTTCGCTTTCGAGGGCAAGAAGAGAATGATGCAGGCTGAGGCAGGCATCGAAAAGCTGAGCGAGAACGTGGATTCGCTGCTTGTTATCCCCAACGAACGACTGAAGCAGATCACCACCAACCGTATTACATTCCTGAACGCATTCTCCGAAGCGGACAATGTGCTCAAGCACGGCGTACAGTCGATCGCCGATCTGGTCACCTCTTTCGGTGTCATCAACCTCGACTTTGCCGACGTGACCACCATCATGAAGAATGCAGGCATGGCGCACATGGGCGTAGGTGCCGCACAGGGCAAGGAAAAGGCTGCAGAGGCAGCAAAGGCTGCTATCTCGAGCCCGCTGCTTGAGACCTCGATTTCGGGCGCTCGCGGCATTCTGGTCAACATCACCTGCTCGGCAGACCTCGGTCTGGAAGAGATGGACGCTGCGACCGGCATGATCACCAGTGAAGCAAGCCCCGACGCAACCATCATCTGGGGTGCGATCATCGACGAGACCCTCGAGGATGAGATGCGCATCACCGTCATCGCGACCGGTTTTGTAAAGGAAGATCAGGACGCTCTGGCAGCGCCCGTAGCACCCGCTAAGCCTTCGCTCAGCGAGATCGTAACCAAGAAGGAAACGCCCGCAGCTTCCTCTTCGCTTGAAGATGACAAGAACTTTGCAGGTCTGTTTAGCCCTGTCAGCAGAAAGAAATAATGACCGCTGACGCTTGAAAGCGCAATTTTGATCGGTATCCCTCCATGAGCGGATACCGATTTTGCGTGAATAAGGAGAATTACCATGCTCAAACGCTTTGCGGCGTACTACAAGCCGCACATGGCAATATTTATTGCCGACCTTGTCTGCGCCCTGTTGCTCGCGGGTGCAGATCTGTTCTACCCTATGATTACCCGTCAGATGATCGACAAGTATATTCCCGATCGGATGCTGACCGAGCTGCTCGTATGGGCGGGCGTACTGACAGGGCTCTATTTCCTCAAGATCGCCCTCAACTATTTCGTCAACTATTACGGACACGTTATGGGGGTCAAAATGCAGTCGGATATGCGCAAAAAGGTCTTTTCGCATCTGCAGGAGCTTCCTTTCGAGTATTACGACAACAACAAGACGGGTACGATCATGTCGCGCATCGTCAATGACCTCTTCGACGTATCCGAGCTGGCACACCACGGACCGGAGGACCTCTTCCTCTCGGCGGTGCTGCTGATCGGATCGTTTGTCCTCATGTCGTCGATCAATTTCCCGCTGACGCTCATCGTTTTCGCTTCTGTCCCCTTTTTCCTTGCCTACACGATTCACAAGCGCCGCCGGATGTCGAAGGCGTTCAGCGACACCCGTGTCGAGGTCGGCGAGGTCAACGCCATCCTCGAGAACAGCATCGCAGGCATCCGTGTAGCGAAGGCTTACACCAACAGCGCCTACGAGATCGACCGCTTCGAGCAGGGAAACGGGCGCTTCGTCGATGCCCGCAGGCGAGCCTACAAGGTGATGGGCGAGTTCTCGGCAGTGACGGCGTTCATGACCGATTTTCTCAATCTCGTCGTGCTTGTTTCGGGCGGACTGTTCGTTTACTTTGACAAGATCGAACTCGGTGATTTTGCCGCCTTCATCCTCTTTGTGAACGTTTTCATGACCCCGATCAGAAAGCTGATCGGCTTCGTTGAGCAGTATCAGAACGGCATGGCTGGCTTTGCCCGCTTCTGTGAGATCATGGATGTGCAGGCTGAAAAAGAGGCTGTCAACGCCCGTGAAGTGGGTGTGCTGAATGGCGCGATCGAATTTGAACACGTTTCCTTCGCCTACGATGCGCACAGCGTTGTGCTCAGCGACGTTTCGCTATCCATCCCCGAGGGGCGCAGAGTGGCGCTCGTCGGACCGTCGGGGGCAGGGAAGACGACCATCTGCAACCTTATCCCCCGTTTTTATGAGCTCTCGGACGGCAGGATCTTGATCGACGGCATCGACGTAGCCGATATGACCCTCACGTCTCTTCGTAAGAATATCGGCATCGTGGCACAGGACGTCTTCCTCTTCACGGGTACTGTCTTCGAGAACATCGCCTACGGCAAGCCAAACGCTTCGCTTGCAGAGGTCGAGGAAGCCGCCAAGGAAGCCAACATCCACGAGTTTATCATGACCCTTCCCGAGGGCTATGAGACCTTCATCGGTGAGCGCGGTGTCAAGCTGTCGGGCGGACAGAAACAGCGCATCTCGATCGCACGCGCCTTCCTCAAAAATCCGCCCATCCTCATCCTCGACGAAGCGACCTCTGCACTCGACAACGCCACTGAGCTCGCCATCCAGCAGTCGCTCGATCGGCTCTGCAAGGGACGCACTACCCTCATCGTTGCCCACCGCCTTTCCACCATCAAAAATGCCGATGAGATCATCGTCATCGACGAGGAGGGCATCCGCGAGCGCGGCGATCATGCCACACTCATGGCACTGAACGGTATCTACACCACTCTCTACAACTCCCAGTTCGTGAATCTGTGATGGGGCTCTGCCCCATACCCCGCATAGGAACCCTTTTGAAAAAGGGTTCCTATGCACCTCCTAAAATTTTATGACAGGCTCGGCAAATACTTGCCGAGCCCCCAATATACCCAAACAGCTCCGATGCAAGGACGACCGTCCCAACATCGGAGCTGTTCGTATAAAAAGCAGCGGGGCAAGAATTTGCCCCGCTTAATTTAAGTTCTTTGCATCGCTTTCTTTCAAGAAAGCGACCGGGATCCAAGGGCAGAGCCCCCGGTTACCACCAAGGCTGGCAGTTGTGGAGGAGTGCGATGGCTGCCGAGAGACCCCACGGGTCGTAATCCTGGTTATTGGTCTTTTTAGTCCAGTCGGTCCAGATGAGGTTGTCGGAGTTACGGTTGCCGAATGCGGTATCAGCATTCTTCTGGAGCCAGTACAGGATGTCGAGATTCTCGGTGTACTCAGCATAACGATAGAACCAGCGGGTAAGAATACCCTTGAAGCCGATCAGGTCGTTGCCGTCCGCTTCACAGTTGAGGACGCCGCCGACATTGCCGAGCTTGGTCATACCGTACTCAACTGCGAGATCAGCGTAGTCGAGGTACTTCTGATCGCCGTACTTTTCGTGGAGGAGCATACAAGCGCCTACGAAGGTGCCCTGGTTGTAAGTAGAAGCCCAAGTGTTAAATTCACCGTTGGTGCGCTTGGCATCGTAGACACGACCCGCGTTGTCGCCTTCAGCGATAAACAGATTCTCGAATTCCCATTCCATGAGCTCCTTTGCCTTTTCGTAGTAGCCGTCATCGCCGGTCACCTGACCGAGCAGACAAGCTGCGATAGAGGCGGGGCACTGAATGCAGGAGTTCTTGGTGTCTTTCTGGTCGTCCTTCCACCAGAGACCGCCGCCCAGCACGTCGGGCGAGTAAGCACGTTCCCACATGATATCGAAGTTGTTCTTCGAAATGGCTGCGTAGGTCGCGTTACCGGTAAACATATAGAGGCGGGCGAAGCCGATGCAAGCCCATGCGATGTCATCGTTATAAGCGTTGTTTCTGCACCAGTCGGTACGGGAGTTGCCGCCGCCGAATTTCTTCTTAGCGATCTCTCCGGCATTGGTGAGGTACTGGGGATCAAGGGTCTGCTCGTATGCATCGAGATATGCTTCGAGGATCTCTGCTGCATCCCAGAACTCGGTGTTCGGCAGACTGCCGCCGCCAAACTTGTTATCGGTATACGCGTCGTAAGCGATCTTGGCCATATCGTCATAGGAGAGATTATGGACCGAGCTGACAGAGAGATCGGCGGCCTGCTTTACAAACAGGTCGGAAGCAAGCGTGATGTTTGCGCTGTCTGTGGTGATGTAATTCTCGATGAAGTAATCGACGCCCTGTGCGGTGATCGAATCACTTGCGCCGCAAATAACGATCTTGTCGCCGACTACCTTGATCGCGAACTCGTTGAATGCGAGCTCACTGAGCACCTGACGGGTCTCTTCGCGGTCGGTATCGCCGAGCAGGATCTCTTTGGTGTTGGTATTTTTGTTGTCGGTGTAGGAATCAGCATCAGCTAAGCTGGATTTGAGCGTAGTTGCGGCTTTCATAAGATCAGAGTTTCTGGCAAGTGACTGCGAACGAACGATCGAGTAGATTGCTTGACCGTCTTTGAGCAGCGTAACTTCGGTGTTATCGCTCTGTGCAGGCTGATCTGCACCATCGTCACTGACACAGGAAGGCAGGAACACCACAGATGTCAGCAGCATGGTACATGCCAACAGAGCAGCAATTTTTTGTTTCATAAAAATATTTTCTCCTTTTTTGCAGCATCCGTCGGATGCCGATATTGTGTTGTTTTATTTTAACAGAAAAGCACTGCTTTGTCAATAGGCGATTGAATGGCGGGTTGAAATTTGTGCAATGTGACGATTTTGCTGTGAAAGATACACAATGG
>CAYRQA010000135.1:0-4864 GCA_964426285.1 uncultured Lachnospiraceae bacterium
CACGGTGACACCCTCCTCAAAGAGGAGGGCATGGCGTAACCGTTTCTTAACCGCACGCTGAGGGAATGCCCCTTGACGCTTTGATAGCATCAAAAGCGAGTATATCTGATGAAAGGTTTGAATAGAATGTATAAAATCACCGCTGTCTTTTCGGACAGAGCGGTTGGCCGGGGCAGATGGATCATCCTTGCGGCATCGATCCTCTGCCTGCTGGCAGTTACGCTCGCACCGCTCGGACTGCTCAACGCATTTGCGAGCGTGAGCGATGAATCGACCGACGGCGAGACGGGCGAAGCGCCCGACGGGACGGTCGAGCTCCCCTCCTATGACGGAACGGGGCTGACCGCAGACGAGATTAAAGCACGCATCGATGAGCTCCGCCAAACGGTAGCCGAATATTCTGCCCGTGAAGCCGAGCTGCAGGCGAAGCTTGATGCGAACGCCGAGGAGATTGAATCGGTGCTCGAAAACAAGGCGCTGATGGACGAGCAGGTGCTCACGCTGACCGAGGAGATCGCCTCCTACGACAGCATCATTGCCGAGTATGACAAGCTGATCTCGGCAAAAGAGGCGGAAATCGCCGAAAAACAGATACAATACGACGCTAAATACGCCATTTTCGTCGAACGACTGCGTCAGACCTACGAGGAGGGCACACCGAGCATTCTCGAGATCTTCTTTTACTCCGAATCCTTCGTCGATATGCTCACCAGCATCGAGCGGGCGAGCGATATCCTCAGCTACGATAAGGCGCTGATGGACCGTCTCGAAAGCGAAAAGGAGGCGCTCGAAGCAGAGAAGGCAGTGCTCGACAATTACCGCGGCGGTCAGCAGGCGGTTGCAGATGAGCTGAATGCACGCAAGGCACTGCTCGACAGCAGGATCTCGGCGAGCGTGCACTATCTTGAATCGCTCGAGGACAATTCAGACACCTACAGCTACTATATCGGGCAGGTCGAAGCAAACCTGCAGGTCGTGAACGGCGAGATCGACCGTGCGGTGGCAGATTACTATGCCCGCCTCGAAGAAGAGGGCGAGACTGAATTTTTCAAGGAAAAAGAGTATAAACTCTATGCGCTCTCCGATTCGATCAAGGAAAAGATGGAAAAAGGCGAGATCCAGCGCGGTTCTGAGTATTTCGAGGACGGCGAGGAATATATTTACCCCGTTTCGATGGATTATTACGCACTGAGATACTATACCAGCCATTTCGGTTACCGTACCTATTTCAACGGCGACCGCTATATCACCAGCAATCACAAGGGCATTGACCTCGGCGTCGATTACAACATCGATATCTATGCCGCCAAATCGGGCACGGTCATCACCGCCGACTACCAGAGCAGCTACGGCTACTATATCACCATCCAGCATGAGGACGGCACCCAGACCCGCTACGCCCATCACACGAAGAACCTCGTAGAGGTCGGTGAATACGTGCTTCAGGGCGAAGTGATCGCCAAAGCGGGCAGTACGGGCAATGCGACGGGCAACTGCTGTCACTTTGAAATACATATCGATGGCAAAGCAGTCGATCCCGTCAAGTGGCTGAGAATGCCCACCAAATAATATCAAATCCGGAAAGAAGCTATATTGAATGTCCCTTTTCTCTAAAAAAATCAAATGGTATTGGCTCATCCCGACGGTCATCCTCACTGCGGTGATCTCCGTGATGGCGACTTTCCTGCCGCTGACCGTCTATTACAGAGCGCGCATCTCGGAAGCCTACCGCACGGGCGACGTCGATCAACAGACCTACGCCTACGTCAAGGAGCTTTTCGAGACCTATTATATCGGCGAGCTCGGCGAGTTCGACGAGGGGGCAGCCACCGATTCGATGATCGCCGCATACGTGGCGTCGACGGGCGACCCCTATGCACGCTATATGAACGCCGAGGCATATCAGTCCTATCTCTCCGAGATGGCAGGCAACTTCGTCGGCATCGGCGTGCAGGTCACCTACGATGCACTGACCCCTGCCATTGAGGTGCTGATGCCCATGCCCGATTCACCTGCCGAAAGGGCGGGTCTGCAGGCGGGCGACCTGATCGTCGCGGTTGGGGATCTGACCGTTGCCGATCACGGTTATACTGCCGCCGCAGATGCCATCAAGGGCGAGGAAGGCAGCTCGGTCGACCTGACCGTCAAGCGTGGGGAGGAGACCTTCGAGCTCACCCTCGAACGGGCGGCGGTCAAGTCGCTGTCGGTGACAGGCAAAATGCTCTCTGACGGTCAGACCGGTTTTATCCGCATCACCGAGTTCGACGGGACTACCCCCGAGCAGTTCAAAGAAGCGGTTGAAGGGCTCGAAGCACTGGGTGCTGAGCGCTTCGTATTCGACCTGCGCGGCAATCCGGGCGGTGAGCTCGACAGCGTGCTGTCGGTGCTCGGCTATATCCTGCCCAAGGATTCGACGCTCATCCGCATCACCGATGCCAACGGCAACGAGGAGACCCGCGTCGCAGTCGACGAGCACACCCTCGATTACCCCATGGCGGTGCTCATCAACGAGTATACGGCAAGCGCCGCGGAGCTCTTCACCTCCTGCCTGCGCGATTACGATAAGGTCGAGATCGTAGGCACCAAGTCCTACGGCAAGGGCTGTATGCAGGCACTCTTCCCGCTGCCCAACGGCGGCTGCGTGTCGATCACCTACCGTATGTACAGCCCGCCGATCGGCGATAATTACGACGGCATCGGCATCACCCCCGACCGAACGGTCGAGCTGAGTGAGGAAGCCGCCGCTACCAATCTGTTAAAACTCACCGAGGAGAATGACGATCAACTGAAGGCGGCGCTTGCGCTGCTTTCGGGCAACTGACCGTTTCCCAATAAATTAATCTGTTCTGTTTAAAGGAGAATATTACAATGGCAACCATTACCGTAACCAAAGAAGGCAAACAAAAGCTGCTCGATGAGCTGAGCTATCTCAAAAACGTCAGACGTAAAGAGATCACCGAAGCGATCCGCATTGCGCTCGGCTTCGGCGACCTTTCGGAAAACTCCGAGTACGACGAAGCAAAGACTGAGCAGGCGAAGGTAGAAGGACGCATCGCAGAACTCGAGGAGATGCTGAAAAACGTCGTAGAGGTTTCGGAGATCAACACCGACGTCGTCAGCGTCGGCGCAAAAGTAAAGGTTTTCAACGAAAAGTGGAACGAAGAGATCATCTACTCGATCGTAGGCTCGACCGAAGCTGCGCCTCTGCAGAATAAGATCTCGGATATGTCGCCGATCGGCAGTGCACTGCTCGGTCATAAGGTAGGCGAGACGGTCACCGTAGAGACCCCCGCAGGCAACACAGCGATCAAGATCCTCGAGATCGGCAAATAATCGAAAGGACAGTTTTATAAAATGGCAAACGAAAATAACGAAGTTTTTGCGGCAGGCAGTGAGCTTGCTGTAAGAAGGGAAAAGCTCGCCGCGCTCAAGGAAGCGGGCAACGATCCCTTTGTCATCACCAAATACGACGTCAACGCATACAGTGGCGACATCAAGGCGGATTATGCCGCATACGAGGGCAAGACCGTTCGTCTGGCAGGCAGAATGATGAGCCGTCGTATCATGGGCAAGGCATCCTTTGCACACCTCGCCGACAAACAGGGCGAGATCCAGCTTTACGTCAAGCGCGACGAGGTCGGCACCGATGAATACAACCTCGGCTTCAAGAAATGGGACATCGGCGACATCATCGGTGTAGAAGGCAGTGTGTTCACCACCCAGACAGGCGAGGTGTCGATCCACGTGACGGGGCTTGTCCTGCTTGCCAAGGCGCTCCTCCCCCTGCCCGAAAAGTTCCACGGGCTGACCAACGTCGATCAGCGCTACCGTCAGCGTTATGTTGACCTGATCGTCAATCCCGAGGTCAAGGACACCTTCGTAAAGCGCAGTCAGATCCTGCGTGAGCTGCGCGCATTCCTCGATTCGAAGGGCTATTTGGAGGTAGACACCCCCATTCTGACACCCTTTGAGATCGGTGCATCGGCGCGTCCCTTTGTCACTCACCACAACACCCTCGACATGGACATGGTACTGCGCATCGAGACCGAGCTCTACTTAAAGCGCCTCATCGTCGGCGGCATGGACCGTGTCTACGAAGTGGGCAGAATCTTCCGCAACGAGGGCATGGACACCAAGCACAACCCTGAGTTCACCACCATCGAGCTCTATCAGGCGTACACCGACTTTGAGGGCATGATGGATCTGGTCGAAGAGATGATGAAGACCGTCGCCATGAAGGTCTGCGGCAGCTTGACCATCCCCTACCAGGGACAGACCATTGATCTCTCCCACTGGGAGCGCATGACCATGGTCGAGGCGGTCAAGAAGTATTCGGGCGTAGACTTTAACGAGATCACCACCGACGAGGAAGCGATTGCCATTTCGAAGGAGAAGCACGTCGAACTGCCCGAGGTACCCACCAAGGGTGCGATTCTGGCAGAATTCTTCGATGCTTTCGTAGAGGAGAATCTCATTCAGCCTACCTTCATTTACGATTATCCCGTCGAGATCAGCCCGCTTGCCAAGCGCAAGCCCTCCGATCCCGCCTTCACCGAACGCTTTGAGTATTTCATCAATGCAACCGAATTCGGCAACGCATTCTCCGAGCTGAACGACCCCATCGACCAGAAGGGCCGCTTCGAGAAGCAGGTTGCGGAGCGCAAGGCGCTGGATCCCGAATCCAAGGCGCAGGTGGACTACGACTACGTTACCGCTCTGGAGTACGGTCTGCCCCCCACGGGCGGCCTGGGCTTCGGCGTTGACCGCCTGGTCATGCTGCTGACCGACTCCGCCTCCATCCGGGACGTGCTGCTGTTCCCCACAATGAAGCCTCTGGACTAAAAAAACCAGTAAAATCAAGGGG
>CAYRQA010000136.1:0-4830 GCA_964426285.1 uncultured Lachnospiraceae bacterium
TGGGCGGGATCCTCGGGCAGAGCCCTTGCCGGGGTTTGGGGCAGCGCCCCAATTATAAAAGGAGATTCATTATGAAAATTGCACTCATCAGCGGATGGCACGTTCATGCGGGGGAATATTTTCACCGCATCGGAAGACGGAGTGATGCCGAGATTACGGCGGTGTGGGATGACGACGTCGCGAGAGGAAAGGCGTATGCCGAAAAATGCGGCGGCACATTCTACGAAAGCTACGACGAACTGCTCGAACAATCGGGGGTCGATGCGGTGATCATCACCTCGCCCACCACGATGCATCCCGAGCTCATGATCAAGGCGGCAAAGGCAGGCAAGCATATCTTCACCGAAAAGGTGCTCGCGGTTACCTCCAAGGATGCCCACGCCATCGCCGATGCGGTCAAGGAAGCGGGCGTGCATTTCACCATCTGCTTCCCGCACGAGGCGGAAGCTCCCTTCATTGCCGTCAAGGAGATCGTCGACAGCGGCAAGCTCGGCAAGATCACCTATGCCAAGTTCCGCAAGGCGCACACGGGATCGATCGACAACTGGCTGCCCGCCTACTTCTACGATGAATCGCTCTGCGGCGGCGGTGCGATGATCGACCTCGGCGCGCATCCCATGTATCTGCTCGAATGGTTGCTCGGCAAGCCGAAAAGCGTCAAATCGGTCTTTACCGACGTGACGGGCAGAGGGGTCGAGGACAACGCTGTCAGCCTGCTCGAGTTCGAGAACGGCGCGATCGGTGTCTCCGAGACAGGCTTCGTCTCCTGGGGCGATCCGCTCATCTTCGAGATCAGCGGTACCGACGGCTGGCTGCTCATGACCGACAACGATATCCGCTACCACACCCGTTCGCACCCCGATTGGATCATCCCCGAGCTCCCCGCAAACGCACCTCACCCGATCGACGTCTTCGTCGACAGCATTCTCAGCGGCACACCCGACAGACGCTACACCATCGACGAAGCAGTCGCCCTCACCGAACTCATGGAAGCCGCTTATGAGAGCGCGCGTTCTTGCAAGGGCTCTGCCCTTGCATCCCGCCAAGAACCTTCTTGAAAGAAGGTTCTTGGAACTCCAAGAACTTTATAAAAGCGCCGCAAATACTTGCGGCGCGGGCAAAACATAACGCTCCGAATGAAGGATTTCGATGATCCAACATTCGGAGCGTTTGACTTCAATCTACCCCGCAAGTATTTGCGGGGCTTAAAAAAGTTTTAGGAGGTGCAGGAACCCTTTTGAAAAAGGGTTCCTGCCGGAGCTCGAGGCAGCGCCTCGAATACAATTTACTTCGCGATCAATGCAGGTTGACCGGAGGCGTTGGTCCATTTGCAGAGGTCAGCCTCGGTGATGCCGTATTTGGCAGCTCTTTGTGCTACTTCAGCGAGATTGGCGTTGAGCGTATCGGCGAGCGAGTCCATTTCGGAAGCAGAGACTGCGTGATCGAAGCCTTCTCTGACCTTGAAGCTCTCGGCTGCGAGGTCGGAGGGATAGTAGTTATAGGCGAGCGTGTTGGCATTGGGGGCGTCAGGCCAGTTGGTGATGGGGGAGGGCTCGTTGCAATCTTCGGTATACTCGCCCGCATAGAAGCAGTTGAGGATCATGGGGCTGTCGCCGTTGATCGAAGCGGAAATGCCTGAAGCGATGCTTTCGCGTGTGCCGATCGTCACCGTCGAAGCACAGTTGATGACAGCGCCGCCGTCACGAATACTGCGGCAGATGCCTGCAGCCTGCTGATTATTCGTTACACTGCCTGTAGTGTTCAGATTCATCACAAGCCCGGTCAGGTAGGGGAAGATGCACTGGTCGCCGCCCGAAAGATCGACCTGGATCGTATGACCGCTGCCGTCATAGATGCCTGCAAAGACACCCGCTTTGCCCATACCCGAATAGGTGCGCACGGCGTTCATGTTGAGATTTTCGGTCTGTTTGAAATAGCTACCTTCAAAGGTATCGCCCGCGAGGATGGCACGGGTCAGACTGCTGAAGTCCTTGGGTTCGGAGATGAGGTAGGGATTATTCTTGCTGCCGTCGCCGCCCGAGAAGCTGAGCGGTTCGGTGGGGGTCTGAGGGATGGTGGGCATCGGAGCGCTCGGACCGATGTTGTCGCCGCTGAAATAGGCGTCGCTTCCGATGAAGTCGTTCAGCCAGTTGATGCGGCATCTGACCCACTCGGCAAGATACTGATAATGCTCGTCGTAGTTGGCAAGGGCGGTTACGGTGGGGCTTTCACGGTTGATGACCTGACCGAAGATGTCCCAGACCTCGAAATTGCGCCGGTAGGAATTGTAGCCCTCTTGAGCAGATGCCGTGACCAGATCGGGCATATTCTTGACGATGCCCTGTCCCTCGTCCGACTGCCAACGTTCAGCCACCAGCTGACGGAACCAGTCGCATTGCATGAGTTTTGCGTACCAGGGATTGCTCTGGTCCATTCTGCTCTGCGCGGCAAGCAGCTCGGTGTAGGTTTCGGTGCCCTCGTTGGCATTGCCCATGGCAAGGTCGAAGTCCCAGATAGGCCCGAAGAAGAGCTTGCCGCCGACGTCTTTATAGAAATAGAAGGAGTCCCAGCCGACGTCGATGTTTTTGACCAGTTCTTCGACTATGTAGGTGTCAACTGCCGATTCGATGTCGATGTATTGCTCGATGGTCGCTCGATCGCCCGAAGCGACCGCATTCCAGCAGGTGTACATATAATTCAGAATATAGTCCTGCTGTGCTTGGGCAGTGGCAGGGTCGGAGGAAAGGTCGTTTTTGATCTCGTATACTCTGTTGTTGATGCGGAAGCGGGGCTCTTCGGAGTATTCGGAGAGCTGGACCAGATAACCGATGTCGGTGCCACTCTCGACTTCCTCGCTGATGTTCACGCGGTTTTTGTTGATGGTGATCGGTTCGCAGAGCAGATACACGCCGTTGTACTTGCCGTTGAGGTAAACTTCAACGTTCATGCATTCGGGCGCGTAATCGATGCCGCTCATCTTGCCCGAGATGGTGTATGCGATGTAATTTCTCAGCAGGGTGTGGTCGCAGTGATTGGCAAGCAGGACCCAGTTGCGGTTTCTGCCGTCGCCCAGCCCGAGGAGCTGCTGCTGTTCGGAGAGCTTGATGCGGTAGGATTTTTTGTCGAGACTCCAGGAGTAGTTGCCCCGTCCGCGGATCTCCATTTCGAGGTCGTTGAGAATATAGCCGTTGGCGCAGTTGGCGACCGAGATGCTGCCGCCGATGTATTCCTCCTTGGAGGTAACGTCCTCGCCCGTTTCGGTGGTGAGGAAGATCATCGGCATTTCGAGCGCTTCGGGGGCAAAGACGGCGTAGTAGGTGGTGGTAGAGCCGTCGGTGCCGGTGTCACCCTCGCGTCTTGCCTCCTTTGAGCCGTCGCTCCATTGCAGGAACTTGTAGCCGGGGAGGGGCTGGGCAGTGACCGCCGAGGGGGTTCTGGAGGGGATGATCACTTGAGAGGTCTGACCGCTGATATAGCCGCCGCTCTCATTGTTGGAGAGGTAGACCAGACGGGTAGTGCCGTCGGAATTCTTTTTGACCTCGGTTTCGGGGATATCGACCGACAGAGCCGATTTTTTCGTGGTGGTGACAGCGCCATCCTTGTCCGAGCCTCCGCAGGCAGACAGGATGGGCAGAACGGTAAGCAGAACGAGCAAAAGTGAAATAAATTTGCGCATGAGCAGAGTTCCTTTCTTGCGTTTTTCTCAAATAAAGATATTATATCAGAAATTCATGAATAAACCGTTAAAATTTCGGCGATTTTAAACGATCTTTTTACACAAATTTGACATTGCGTTTTCGTGCAATCTGTCGATGTGCCGAGAAGAGGAAGAAGTGGCAACTTGACCAAAATATGACTTTTTTCCGAAATATCGGTGGTTTATTTGGAAATTGTCGCCCGAGGCGCTTGCCTTTTGGAAAGGTTCATGCTATACTGAGGGCAAGGGGAACTTTGCAGCGCCCGCTTTGACAGGCGAAAGGAGACAAGACAATGTGAACTATCCGCGCTCTACTTGAATCAAACTGCTCGTGCTCTCGCTGATCTTTTGCGTGTACTTGTGCTGCGCTTATCTCGGCGTGATTGGTGCGATTTTTGTAGGAATGGCTTCCGATTCAAATGCACCCGCAGCGATCGTGTTGGCGATCTGCCTGCTCATTCCGTTGCTCGCGAAGTGTATCCACCTTGCGCCGCTCGGGGGAATTACCTTCTTTGGCTTTCTCTTGTCTTCTTTGCTGGATATGTCCTATGAGGCATATGAGATTTTCGGGACGGCATTCGGGCTTGTTGAGGTCGTCGCTGTTCAGGCGCTCGGCGTGGGCATTCGTGCACTGATCCGTGTACTCAAGGAAAAATACGGAAATATCCCCTTTTAATAAAAATCGACGGGAAGTACCCGTTTTGATAAATGATGATAAATGAAAGGAACACATATCATGGAAAAACTCAAAATCGGAATCATCGGTTGCGGCGGCATCGCCAACGGCAAGCACATGCCCTCGCTCAAAAAGTGCGCCGACAAGGCGGAGATGGTCGCCTTCTGTGACCTCGTGGTCGAGCGCGCCGAGCAGGCGAAAAAGCAGTGCGGCACGCCCGATGCCAAGGTCTACACCGACTACAAGGAGCTGCTGGCTGATCCCTCCATCGATGTGGTGCACGTCTGCACGCCCAACCGCTGGCACAGCGTGATGTCGGTCGACGCGATGGAAGCAGGCAAGCACGTCATGTGCGAGAAGCCGATGGCGATTAATTCGGCTGAGGCGAAGAAGATGCTCGATGCCGCTGCCCGCACCGGCAAGAAGCTGACCATCGGCTATCAGAGCCGTCAGCGCA
>CAYRQA010000137.1:0-4806 GCA_964426285.1 uncultured Lachnospiraceae bacterium
CAGCGTCGAGCCTATGTACATACCCGGTCGTTTTCTGACCGCTTCCAATCCTTCGAGAACCTGTATCTGATTCTCATCATAACTGCTTTTCTTGATCTCTTCTGTCATTTTTGAATGAATCCTTTCTAAATTTGAGGCTCCGCCTCAAACTCCGGCAAGGGCGCTGCCCTTGCATCCCGGTCGCTTTCTTGAAAGAAAGCGACGCAAAGAACTTTCTTTAATGCGGCAAATACTTGCCGCATGGGATGTATAAATAATTTAATCTAACTGTATTATTTCCACTTTTGAAAACAATAATATGTTTTTCCGTATTTATTATCTTTTATGTCATCAAAAGCCAAGGAAAAGGGAGGGGAGCTCGAGGGGAGAGAGAAAACTTCGGCGTTTGATGATGGTACCACTTGCGCAAGCGCAAGTGGACCCCTCCCTCCAAAAACAGAGGGTTTACCCAAACAATTTCCTTTACCCACCATACTTTCCTTCTTTACATGGAATAATCAATGCATTGGGATAATCTATCTCCTCGCAAGTGGTAAGAATGACCTGTTTGCCGTTGATGCCGCCCATGACGTAGCTCTTACGGGTACTATCCAGCTCGGACAGGATATCATCAAAGAGAAAGACGGGATATTCGCCCGTGCGATCCTTTGAGATTTCCCCTTCTGCGAGCTTCATGGCAAGCGCAAGCGAGCGCTGCTGCCCTTGAGAGGCGTAGCTGCGGGCAACTCTGTCATTGATGGTGAGGAGCAGATCGTCCTTGTGAATACCGTAGAGGGTCGAGCCGATACGCACCTCACGGTCGAGGTGCTCGGTGAAGAGCTTTTGCAGTTCTGCTTCACTTTTAGGGCTTTGATAGACGATCCCGGGGCTTTCTCTGCCGCCCGTCATGTCCGAGAAGATGACCTTCACCGCATCATCCAGCCGCTTGGTGTAATCATCGCGCATGGCAGAGATCACAGCACCCGACTTTGCCATTTGAAGCGCCCAAACCTCGCTCATGGATGCTACGTCGGACGAAAACTCCCCTTTTTGCGCCGCTTGCAGGAGCTTATTGCGCTGCATCAGGCATTTGTGGTAGGTCTGGAGAGCAGAGACGTAGCTTGCCGAGAGCTGACTGATCGCACTGTCGAGAAAGGTGCGCCGCAGAGAGGGTCCGTCCTTGACGATCGAGAGATGCTCGGGGGTGAAGAGTACCGCACGGAAATTGCCGATAAACTCGCTCATTCGCCGAATCGAAATGTCGTTCTTCCGACAGCTTTTTTTGCCGCCCGCATAGCGGAGCAGGAGCTTGTTTTCTCTTCGGCTGTCCTCATAGGTTACACCCACCTCGGCAAAAGGCTGTCCGAAGCGGATAAATTCCTTTTCATGCACCGTTCGGTGGCTTCGACCGCCCGCACAGAGGTAAATTCCCTCGAGTGCGTTGGTCTTGCCCTGCGCATTTGCGCCGCGGATGATATTCGTGCCGGGCGAAAAAACGATCTGCTGTCCCTCGATGTTGCGAAAATTCAGATAGTGTACACTTTTACAAATCATGTAAAGTATTATTATTCCTTCATCTTGACAGGGCATACCATGTACAGGTATTCCTCGTCTTCGCTCTTTTCACTCTCATCGGGACCAATGATGATGCTCATAAGCGGGCTGTTCAGCCAGATGCAAATCTTATTGTGTTCGATCGCCTTGAGTGCCTCGAGCAGGTAGCGGCAGTTGAAGCCGATGACGATATCGTCGCCCTCTTTTTCGATGGCGACCTCGTCATAGACGCTGCCCGTCACCGAAACCGAGGAAATCTTCAGATAGCCGCCCTCGAAATTGCAGCGCGCATAGCTCTTTGCCTGTCCGAGCGCCTTGTCCTCGGTGACCAGCGACGCTCTTTCGAGCGAAGAAACGAAATCCATGCGACTCAGCTTTACGCTGATCGGCTTCTGCTGAGGAATGACGCGGTTGTAATCGATATAATCACCGTCGATGAGACGGGAGAAGAAGGTCTTATCCTCGAGCGCAAAGATGACGTGCTTTCTGCCGAGGTAGATGTTGACCAGATCGTCATCCGAGATGAGGCGCATGAGCTGAGAGAGGGTCTTGCCGGGCACGACGAATTTCATGTTCAGCGACGAACCGTCCTTGTTCTTATTCTCAAGCGAGCAGACCTTTTTTCTGACCGCGAGACGGTTGCCGTCACAGGCAACGATTTTCAGCTGATCGTCGGTGATCTCGAAGAGTGCACCGCAGAGAACGGGGCGCTGATCGGTGGTCGCAATGGCAAAGAATATCTGTGCGATCATCTTTTTCAGGATATCGCCGCTGATCGAGAAGCCTTTATCGCCCGACAGCTCGGGCAGGCTGGGGAAGGATTCACCTTCCATGGCGTGCAGCTCGAATTTGGAGCGGCCGCTGGTGATGGTGGCGTTGCAGGTCGGATCGACGGTCAGCGTGATATACTGATCGGGCATATACTTGATGATCCGATTGAGCTTCTGCGCATTGATCACATAGTTGCCGCCCTCGGCTATGTCGCAGGAGAGCTCGGCTTTAAATCCCTTTTCCAGGTCATAGGTGGTGATCGAGCAGGTACCGTCCGATTCGGTTTTGAAACGGATGCCTTCGACAACCGGAATGGTGTTCTTGTCGGAAACAGAGCTCATGGAATCGTTCACGATCGATTCGAGCTGCGTTTTCAGAAATGTGATCTTCATACAGTTCTCCTTTTTTCTCTCATGCGCGTACGCGCGCGAAAAAGATAAGATAAAAAAATTCAGATATATAAAATCAGTAGCAGCAGTAGGGGATGTTCAAAATGTGGACAAGCTCGATTATTGGCTTTGCAAGCCGATTTTAGCAATCCTTGCCTGTCGTTTTACTATGGAAAGCAATGTGCGGAATTTGTGGAATAAAAATGAATATTGGCTGCACCAAAGTTTTCCACAGCCCGTCCACAGGGGGGTGTGCTGTTATTCTAACAGCCAACGTGTGGAAAACCAAAAGATGATTTGTTTTCTATGCCGTGCAAGCATTTGCACGGCTTAAAAAAGTTCTTTGCGTCGATTTCTTTCAAGAAAGCGACCGGGATGCAAGGGCAGCGCCCTTGCAAGTCTCAAATATGCTTTACAATCGAAGAGGGGGCGAGCTGGGCAAGGTAGACGGCGGAATCGGTGAGGACGAAGGATTTGGGGATGTCGCGTGCCGTTGAGGTGAGTGCACCTTTTTTCTCGCTCTGCCGCAGGAATTTGCGGGTGTCTGCCGATACGGTCGCACTGTCCATGTCGAAAATACCGATGATCTCCTCCTTGTTCAGGGGACAGGTGGGGGTGATATAGAAAAACATCATTTTGGTTATTCGGTGATCTCTTTGATCAGGTCGTTGATTTCCATGGCAAAGAGCGAGTTGACCTTCACTTCCTGATCGATCGAATCGTTGGCGCTGATGATGGTCGAATGGTCGCGGTCGAAAATTTTGCCGATGGCAGGGAAGGACATTTCGGTGATCCTGCGGATGATGTAAATGCTGATGTTGCGAGCACCTGCGATATGCTTGGTGCGCTTGCGGCCGTAGATTTCCTCCTCGGTCACACCGTATTTCTTGGCAACCCTCGAAATGATCTTCTCGGCGGTCACGGAGGGAGGCTCGCTGCCCGTGACAAAGGTCGCGATGCAATCCTTCGCCATCGCAAGGGTGATCGGTTCGCCGCTGAGATAGCTGCGGGCGCTGATTTTTTTGACTGCACCCTCGATCTGACGGATGTTCGATTTCAGGTTTTCGGCAATGTAGGTGATCACTTCGGAGGGAAGGGTGATGCCCATCAGCTTGGTCTTGTTGTTCATGATCGCGATGCGAAGCTCATAGTCGGGCGGTTGGATATCGGCGATCAGCCCCCATTCAAAGCGGGTTTTGAGGCGATCCTCGAGCGTCTTGATGTCGCGGGGGGGACGGTCGGAGGTCATGATGATCTGCTTGTGATCCTCATAAAGGGCATTGAAGGTATGGAAGAACTCCTCCTGCGTACTTTCCTTGCCTGCGATAAACTGAATGTCATCGATCAGGAGAACGTCGGCTCTGCGGTATTTGTTGCGGAACTGCGCCTGACTTTTCTGAGAGATTGCTTCGATCATCTGGTTTGTAAAATCGTCGCCCTTGACGTAGATGATGGTATAATCGGGGTGACGGACCGAGATTTCGTTCATGATCGCATTGAGCAGGTGGGTTTTGCCCAGTCCCGACTGAGAATAAATGAAGAGGGGATTGTAATCGGTCGCGGGGTTGCGGGCGACAGCCGTACAAGCCGCGTGCGCAAACTGGTTGGATGAGCCGACGATAAAGTTACCGAAGGTATACTCGTGATTCTGAACGAAGGGGGTTACTTCCGCATTGTCTACGGAAGCGGGCACTTCAGAAAGCGTCGTGCCTGAGGCGGCAAGCTGTTCGCCTTCGAGGATCAGATAGACCTCAACCTCGAAGCCAACCGTTTCGGAAAAGGCGTTTTTGAGTGCTTCATAATATTTTTTTTCAACGATTCCTTTTTTAAAGGCAGTTTTCATGGTGATCACAGCTTTGTTGTCATCGAAGTCACTGAGCTGTGCATCGTCGAACCAAAGTTCAATGACATTCGCCGAAAAATTCGATCTCAGCTGTTCAAGTACCGCCTGCCACAAGGTGGTAAGTTCCTGCATTTTGCATCTCCTTGCAATCGGTTTGCGTGAATTGGTTACACCCGTAAACGGGATAGAATACACCACTTCATTATATCATATTTGAAACCAAAATGCAAGGGCTATCAACAACTTTTCTACATTTAATATATATATATA
>CAYRQA010000138.1:0-4805 GCA_964426285.1 uncultured Lachnospiraceae bacterium
CTTTAGCGAAGTGCTGACCATCCTCAAACGCCGAAGTTTTGCACTTCGCGCTTGCGTGAAGTGCTCCCTTCATCGAGCTCCTCCCGTCTCCTTGGCTCTGGCTTTGCGAGACTTGATTATTATAGCCAAAAATTCTTTTTTTTAAGTTCTTTGTGTCGCTTTCTTTCAAGAAAGCGACCGGGATTCAAGGGCAGAGCCCTTGCCGGGGGGTGGGGTAGAGTCCCAAATATGATTAAATCTTATTCCTCTCCAACTCGCCGTACAATACGCTTTTGCCGATGCCACGGTCGCGGGCGGCTTTTTTGATGGCGTCCATGCGGCTAAGACCGGCATCCTGGTAGTAGGCGACGTGCTCTTCGGCGGTCATGGTTTGCCAGAAGGCATCCTGTTCCACCTCGTTTGAGCCCTCGATGATGAGGACGTATTCACCGCGAGGGGCATTTTCCTTGTAGTGCGCGACAGCGCCCGAGAGGGTCATGCGAAGCACCTCCTCGTTGAGCTTGGTCAGTTCGCGGCAGAGGGCGATGCGGCGCTCACCGAGGGAGGCGTAGAGCGCCTCAAGCGTCTCAACGAGCCGATGGGGGGCTTCGTAGAGGATGAAGGTGCGGGTCTCGAAAGCGAGGCGCTCGAGCTGACGGCGCTTGGCTTTTTTGTCGCTTTCGAGAAATCCCTCGAAGACGAATCGTCTGGTGGGCAGGGCAGAGAGGGTGAGTGCGGTCACAGCCGCACAGCAGCCGGGGATAGAGGTCACGGGAATCTGATAGGCGGCGCAAAGTGCAACGAGATCCTCTCCGGGATCGGAAATGGCAGGCGTGCCCGCATCGGTCACGAGCGCACAGGCTTCACCGTCCTTGAGCCGACGGGCGATCTGCTCGCCTCGTTCGGCTTTGTTGTGCTCATGATAGCTCACGAGCGGCTTCTGAATGCCGAAATGGGTGAGCAGGCGCAGGGTGTTGCGGGTATCCTCGGCGGCGATGAAATCCACGCCCTCGAGCACTTTCAATGCCCGTGCAGAGAGATCGGACAGATTGCCGATCGGGGTCGCGACGAGATAGAGCGTGCCGCCCTTGATCTTGTTTTTTTCTTCCTTTTTGTCCAACTCAGGGATGTAGGTATTCATCGGGAAAATCTCCGTTTTCATAGATAAAATGGCAGTCGGGGGTGTCGATCAGCGGCGATACAGCCACATCCTCATGCAAAAAGAGTGGTTTGGTCACGAACATACCGTCTTTTCCGCCTTTTCTGCCCTCGACAAGCATCAGACAGGGGGCACTTTGGGCATCGGGACAGACGAGCGTTATCCGTTTGGGTGGAAGTCCCGCATTGGTCATCGCAAAAAGCAGTTCGGACAGGCGATCGGGACGCCAAACTGCGTAAAATGAGCCGCCCGTTTTGAGCAGACGACTGCCTGCAAGGCAGAAATCACCGATGGTGGCGAGCACCTCGTGTCTGGCGATCGTCTTTTCGTCGGAAGTATTCATCCTGCCGCTGTCTGCCCTCATGTAAGGGGGATTGGTGAAGACCACGTCGACCTCACCGCCCACAGCCGCAACGGTCAGCTCCTTCACGTTGGTGCACAGCACACACAGACGCGCGCTCAGCCTATTTTCGGCGGCGTTTTCGGCAGTGAGTTTGGCGTAGGCATCCTGCACCTCAACGGCAGTCACCGAGGCGAGCTTGCCTGCCTTCAGTGCGAGCAGGGAAATGATTCCGCTTCCCGAGCCGAGCTCGACCGCCCGTGCATTGGGACGGCTTCGCAGATAGGCGTAGAGCAGATAGGCGTCGGTGCCGTAGCGCAGACCCTCACTTCGCTGGCGAAGAGAGAGGGAAGCGTTGACAGAGGTAGTAAAGGGCTCGTTCATGAGAGGCTCCTTTCGTGAAATGGTAAGACAATGGGGAAGGAATCACAAAATCCCTTCCCCATTCCCAAGGCACGGCAGAAAATGCCGTTTTATGTCTGTGCCCTGCGCTTACTCCTCTTCGCTGGGAGCGCTGACGGGACATACGTCTGCACAAGCGCCGCAGCTGAGGCAGGTGTCAGGATCGATTACGTACTTGCCGTCCTTTTCAGCGATAGCGCCGACGGGGCAGGCGTCTACGCAAGCGCCGCAACCCAGGCATTCGTCTTCTTTGATCTTGAAAGCCATTTTGCAATACCTCCATGTATGAATTTATTACATTATATCACAACGCCAAACAAAAATCAATCGTTTTTTGCGTTTTTTTGCGGCTTTTTCTCCTGCTGACGGTCAGTATGTTTTTCCATGGGAGGACGACCCTTCCGTCTGTCGCGATTATCGCGTCTATCGGCAGGTTTGCCGCCATTCGGCTCGCCTTTTTTGCCGCGTTGGTCGGGGGAAGGATCGCTGCGCTTTTCAGAGCGCTCAGCAGTGCGGTTGGGGCGATCGGGACGCTTTTCCCTCCGTTCGGACGAGCGATCGGCGGTCTTCTCAGACGCTCTCTCGCCTGCCCGCTCGCTTCTTCGCTCCGATTTACGGGGGGCAGGCGATGCGGCATTACGAGCGTCGGAGCGCTCGGTGCGGCGCTCGACCTTCTTAGGCTCGCCTTCACCACGGACATAGGGCGAGAGATCATCGCGGTGATAAATGCGGATGTTGTCGTCGCCCTCATTGTCAAGTTTGACACGCACCAGCCCCTGCAGAGGTTTGGTCTCGGTGACGACGCCCGGTCCGTCGGGGGTCAGTACGAGCGAATCGACCTTCGGCGTCAGCTTGATCTCCGCCTGATATGCTTCGTGCTCGTAGCGCAGACAGCACATCAGCTTGCCGCAAGCGCCCGAAATTTTGGCAGAGTTGAGCGAAAGATTCTGCTCCTTTGCCATTTTGATGGTCACCTGCGCGAAATCGCCGAGGAAGCTGTGACAGCAGAACTCACGTCCGCAAACACCCAGCCCGCCCATCAGCTTGGCTTCGTCGCGGATGCCGATCTGCCGCAGCTCGATACGGGTGCGGAAGACGGAGGCGAGATCTTTGACCAGCTCGCGGAAATCGACGCGGTCGTCAGAGGTGAAATAAAAGAGCAGCTTCGAGTTGTCGAAGGTGTATTCGACGTCGATCAGCTTCATGTCGAGCTTGTGATCGGCGATCTTTTCCTGACAGATGCGGAAGGCTTCCTCTTCCTTCTGACGATTTGCCTCATGCCGCTCCTCGTCCTCCTTGTTGGCAAGACGAAGCACCTTCCTCAGCGGAAGAACGAGCTCGTTTTTGGGCATCATACGGTTGGACAGCGTAACGGTACCGTACTCCTGCCCTCTTGCGGTTTCGACGATCGCATGATCGCCCTCGGCGGCAGTTACGCCGTTCGAGGCAAAGTAATAGATCTTTCCGGCAGAGCGGAAGGATATACCGATGATGTCTATCCGATCGGACATCACGTCGAGCGGCTGTCCGACCGCTTCCTTTTCATCGGGTTTCGTATCAAACATAGTACTCTCCATTCTCACTTGTCGTCCTTGGGCGACAAGGTGTTACCGATCCCTTCGGTATTACAGTTGGTTCATTGCATCGACGACCCAACGGATGTGGTCAAGATCGATGGTGTTGGGCAGGGTGCAGTCTGCACCGATCATTACGCCTCTTCTGCCTGCTTTGGCAACTAATCGGCGGGCGTAGCTTTGGATCTCTTCCTTCGAGCCGTTCACGAGCAGGCTGTCTTTGCGGTTGTCGAAGCCGCCGAGGACGCACTTATCGCCGAAGAATTCCTTTCCTTCGCGCAGTCCCATATCCTCAATGAAGCAAGCCCAGTTGATCGCCTTGGCGGGGTAATCCTGCCAGACCTCGAGATGGTTGGGGATGCCTGCCCATCCGCAGCAGTGGAGGATATTGAGCTCGGAAAATTCGTTGGCGCGACCGAGCACCTTGAGGTCGCTCGGGGCAATGTACTTTTTGTACGCCTCGACCGTGAAGCGGCTCTTTTCGCCGCCCTGTACGCAGAAGTAAACGCCGTCGATCTTTGCCTCGGTCATGAGCAGCTCGCAGAGGAGCGCATTGTCTTCGGCAACCACGTCGAGTGCGTAGAGGATGGCATCGGGGGCCTCTTTCAGATGGCGCATGATGAGCTCGTCCGAAGTGCCCTGACGAAGGGTAGAGAAGGGGGCGAACACGTTATAGAGCACGAGGCAATCGGAGGTGAGCCCCTCTTTGACTGCCTTGGCGCGCTCGACCTGCTCGCGGATGAAGGGATGATCGGCGCCGAGCGGCTTCATCTCATACCAATCCTTGGCTTCCTTCGCTTCTTTCGCGACGGGGTTGGGATAGTCAAAGTAGCCGTCGCACATCAGCTTGGCGATGTCAACGTCGATGTGATTGTAATAGTCAAGGTGTGCATCGATGCAGGGCTGACCCATCGATTGCTCTTTCTTGAAGTGAAACCAGAAGCCGACGGGCGGTCTGTCGACCGGCAGGTTGTTCATTGCCGCGATTACACGTTCTCTTTTGGTCATCATAATGTATATCTCCATTCTGCCGCATCATAGAGCGGCGATCGTTTGAGTTTAGAGAGGGCAGTGCACCCTTGGTCAGCAAGCGATCTTCCGACAGCCTACTGCAAGTGCGGTCTTCAAATTGTTGAGATTGGCGTTCGAAGCAAGGTCACGCTGGAGCGAGAGGATCAGGTCGTCCAATCGAACGATGAGCCCGATCGGCATTTTGCGCGCAAGTGACCGAAGTTCGTTTTCATAGCCGAAGAGCAGCTCGTGTTCGCCCGTTTGCCTGAGTGCGGCAAGATCGCGCAGTGCCGTGCGTGCACTCTTGAGAAAGAGGCTCATGCCTTCGCGGTCGGCAGGC
>CAYRQA010000139.1:0-4767 GCA_964426285.1 uncultured Lachnospiraceae bacterium
TGGGCAGACTTTCAGTGCCGCCGATGTAGTAGAGCTCGTCGGAGGCAGGGAAGAGCCGATGCAGAAGTGCAGAGAACTTTTGTATCAGCCCGAAAAAGAGGGGCAGATCGCTTTTTATCATAAAAACACCTCATTACAGCAGATTTGCGGGGATGATCGCAGAGAAATCGACGTTCGGCGGCAGATCGCCGATGGCGATGCAGGCGGCTTTCGGTTGTCCTGCCACTAAAATTCGCTTCGGAATGAAGCCGTAGAGCATTGATTCGCCCGAGGCGGTGGTGCAGGGGATCAAACGCAGGCGAAGGGAGGTACTGCGGGGCGTTTGCCTGTTTGGGGATGCCAAAAAGTCGAGCTCGCTCGGCAAAATGGCGCTTGCTTTTGCCCTGTCGACCACGATCACGGGCAGTCCGCTGATCGGCTCGGTCAGCAGATTGCCGCTGTCGACCAGTGCGGGCAGCTCTGCGCTCGCCCCTTCTTCGACCGTGAGCGTGACGATCTGCGCAGGCGGTCTTCGCCGCTTGAGCAGCAGGGTCACGACTGCCCCTACGATCAGTGCCGCGAGCAGCAGTCTCCAAAAAGGCAGATCGCCCATGAGCGGCTGTACCTTGCCGCCGACCGATACCTGCCTGCTTCCCCATATGCCGACGGCATAGCAGACGGCAGTCATCATGCCGCCGAGCAGGAAGGAGATCACCCAAAATGCCGTGAGCTGTCGCAGGAGAGAGGGGGCTTCCTGCCACCCGAATGCGGCAAGACAGATAAGGCAGGGCATCAGCAATGCAGTCGCGGCAGAAAAGGGATTGCCGTCGGGCAGTACGAGCGATGCAACCGAATAGAGCGCGCCCAGTGCCCCCGCGACCGCCAGCCGCCATAATCGGGTGGGCAGATGCAGCAGCTTCGCCGTCAGATAGAGCGCGAGCGTATCCATCGTGAAATTGACGGCAAAATAGAGGTCGCCGTAGATCGCCTGCTCCATGCCCGTCCCTCCCTTCATCCATACCCCCATTATACGCGGCGTACAGGCGAAAATATGTCGCTATTTGAGGACGGGGGATTATTTTGGGGCGCTGCCCCAAACTCCGCCAAGGGCTCTGCCCTTGGATCCCGGTCGCTTTCTTGAAAGAAAGCGACGCAAAGAACTTTTTTAAGCGCGACGAATACTCGTCGCGCGAGGCAAAACAGATCGCTCCGAATAAAGGCAATTCGATTCCTTCATTCGGAGCGGTTTGAATTTATGCGGCAGGGCAAGTATTTGCCCTGCTTATAAAAGTTCTTGGAGGTGCAGGAACCTTCCTTCAAGAAGGTTCCCACCGGAGCTCGAGGCAGCGCCTCGAATATATTAATTCATCAAAATATTATCCTGCAGCCAGCGTTTGGTGGCTTCGTTGGTGGTGGGGGAAGCGGCGAGCTTTTCGGCTTCGGCGTAGAGGCTGGTATAGATGCCGCCGTTTGACGATCTATCACCGGTAGCGGTGAAGTAATAGGTGTGCACGTTGCCGTTTGCGTCGGCATAGGTCAGGTAGGGGCGGGCGACGAAGTCGGACTTGTAATACTGCTCGCTGAATCCGCAGACGAATGCGTTGTAGACGATATAGCCGTTGTACTCGGCATAGGTGCGGTAGGCGGGAACGGTTACCGTGCCGCCCTTATAGAGGTAGCCTGCACTGCCCTTGACGAGGGAAGCGGAGCTCGCACCCTTGAGCTGTACCACCATGCCGAAGCCGATGCCCGTGTCACTGCTGCTCGAGGGCTGGAGGGCTTTGTTGGAGCTGTGGAGCGATTCGAGCGATCGGATGAGGTCGGTGCTGATGCGGGCTAAGAAGCGGATGCCCGGTGCATCGTCGCTGATGCGGAGCTCGGTGCCCGCGATGCCGAAGGCGGGGACCCGATCGGCTGTTGCCAGTTGGTCACTGCTGTCGGCGGTGATGTCCTCGAGCTTGATCCAGCCCGCGTAGACGAGCAGGTCGCCCGTGACCGTCACCTGCGAGCCGAATGCCTTGCTGCTGTCATGCGACTGAGCCGCCTGCGGGTCGGTGTACCAACCGGTGAACAGGTAGCCGTTTTTGGACAGCGGGTATTTCGAGAAGGTGATTATTTCGTTGAATTCGACCGTGAACTGCTCGACCGTCTTGCCGTCGAGCGTATCGACGAAGGTGGCGGTGAAGGCACGGAACTGGCACTGGTAATTGGTTGCGCCTTCGGGCGGGGTGGCATAGACCCACTCGCCCCATCCGTTGCCGTCGGGCAGGCGGTAGCGGAGGGAGTAGTCGACTGCCGTGATGCCGTCGGGCAGTTCACTCAGCGGCTCGCCGCCCACGGTGGTCGACCAGTTTACCCCTGTCGGCATGGTGATGACGGTCACGCGGCAGGTTGCTGTCTTGCCGTTTTGGGTTTTGATGGTGACGGTCGAGCTGCCGGGCGCATGGGCGGTCACGATGCCCGATTCGACCGAGGCAACTGCGGGGGAGGAAGCTGACCATGTGACGTCCTTTTGCGTCGTGTCTTTGGGCAGGATGGTGTAGCCCAGCTGATAGGTATCCCCTACGATGAGGGTGATGCTCGTATTGTCGAGCGAGATCGAGGTGGGCGGGATCTCTTTTTCCTTGACCTCGATGGTAAAGGTGTCCTTGAAGCTGCCGTAGCTTACGGTGACGGTGTATTTGCCTGACTTGCTCATATTGTAGCCCGAGCAGGTGTAGCCGGCGATCTCGAAGGCGGCACCGTTTTTGAAGGTCGCTTCGACGACCATGCCTGCGGTCGAGAAGCTGTCGCCTACGATGTAGGAGGTTTTGGTCGGCAGAGTGGTGACGTTGATGCCCGAAACGGAGGAGTTCTGATAGAGCGCGTAATCAAGACGAACCCAGCCGTATTTGCCGTCGTACTGCGCGTAGCCCCAGTAATAGTCGCCTACCTGCTGGACGGCAGATACATCGATCAGCGTGCCCTGCGGAATGGTGGCGAGCTTGGTGCTCGAAGCGCTTGCCTGTGCACGCAGGTTGAGACCGCTGTTGGCGACGACCTGGTAGGTGCCGATCAGGTATTCGTCGGCAGGAGAGGTGACCTGTCCCGAGTTGTCGGATTCACGGGGCATATTGTAGTACATCAGCGGGCGCGAGCCTGCATAATCGAAAAAGCTGTCCCAAGTCCACTGACGGGTGTAGATTTTGCAGTCGCGATTGCCGGTGTTGCATTCGTATGTAACAAAGCCGCTTGCAGAGACCGAGATCACGAAGAGAGAGTGACCTGCGCCCGTGCGGATATGACCACCCGGTCCGACGTCGGTGAAGATATTTTTGATGGTGTTGGCAGACCAGCTGCCTGCGTTCAGCTTACTGCCGAGGGCGTTGTAAAAATCCTTGGTGTTACTGAAATCATGGCTGCCGTAGAGCTTCCATTGACACAGTCGCGCAAAGCCCATGCACTGCACGCCCTTGAGGTCGACCTGATAGTTCGATTTGCTCGGCCAGTAACGGATGCAGTTTTCCTTCGAGCTGTTGTTGGTCACGCAGTCACCGCTGTGACAGGTGCAGGCTTTGCCGTTTTGCGAGAAGTAAGAGCCTACGGGGTGTTCGGCAAAGGGGAAGGTGACGCCGTTGATCACGTAAGAGCCGCCGCTCGAAGCATTCGAGGGCTCCTCGTCGCTGTGGAACTGATCGAGTGCGGTGATCAGCTCGGTGGCGAGCGAGTAACAATAGGTCAGATTGACGTCGTTTTCGATCGGGAGATCTTCCACGCCCTCTTCATAGACGTAGTCGGGATTGGGCAGATAGAGCAGGATCTCGTCGGCGCTTTCCATCGTAATGCGCTCTACGTCGGAGAGATCATTGCCGTCAGAGGCAGTCTGTCCCTTGAAATCGGTAATCAGTTCGCCGTTTTTGCTGTAAATTGCGCTGTTCGCGAGGCAATAGACTGCCGCCCCGCAGACCGAGAAGCTGTCGATCTCGGCGGGAAGGGCGCAAAGGCGCTTTGAACTGCCGTCGCTCAGCGAGTAGATATACAGGCTTGCACCGTCGGCGTACCAGATATCCTCGCCGACCAGAGCGATCTGCTCTGCCGAAAGCTCGGCGATGCGCTTGTCCTGACCGTCGGCGTTTACCCAAAGGGTGCCGTCGTTGTCGAGATAATAGGTCAGCTCACCTTGGTCAAGCACTTTGGCGGAATTGACGGGTGATGAGAGGGCGAGGTCGGTGGGCGGCGGGTCATTTTTGCCGCATCCGATCAGCAGTGCGCCTGCAAGCAGTGCCGCCAGCGCTCCGGCTATCCATTTTTTGATCATTTATGTTCACTCCAAGACTGATTTGATCACTTCATCCCCGCGCGGGGGCATACTTAGACATTTTATCCATTTTATTGTAGCATTTTTCGACCGAAATTGCAAGCGATTGCGCCCATTTTTACACTTTTTTTACAGACCAAAAAATGGAAAAATGCTTGACAAACCACGATGGTTGTGCTACTCTATAGGTGAATTAATTAGTGCACACTAACACCGTACGGGAGGAAACGCCATGACACTCAACGAAGGTCTGCCCGGCAGTACCTATGTGGTAAAGGAAATCAAGCTCAACGAGAAGATCACCCATCGCCTGCAAATGCTGGGGATGACAGACGGAGTGAGCGTTCGTCTGCTCGGCAAAAAACGAAGCGGGTCGGTGATCTTTCGCCTGCGCGGCTGCCGCTATGCACTGGGCAGTGCGTTCGCAAACGGGATCACGGTCGAAGAAGCCGAGTGATTTCGATAATACTATTCCAATAAAGTTTTTATGA
>CAYRQA010000140.1:0-4767 GCA_964426285.1 uncultured Lachnospiraceae bacterium
CGCCACCGCGCCCAAATCAAACGCCGCACACATCGCCTACAACAAGGCGGCGGCTGATATCGCACAGGGCTTGGGGCAGAACATCCCCGCTCACCTGCGTCAGACTACCCGATTTGACGGCTACCGCTATCCGCACGATTTCCCCGACCACTACGTGAATCAGCAATATCTGCCCGACGACCTCAAAAATACGGTCTATTACGAGCCTGCGCCCAACAAGACCGAACAGGCGGCGGCGCTCTATTGGCAAAAGATCAAGGAATCCCACAAAGAAGACAAATAACGCCCCAGGAGGCAAGACACCATGGAAACCAAACAGCTCGATCCCATCGCCCCCGTAACCGAACCAAATGGGCAAAACACCCCCGAATCGCCCCAAAATACCCCCAAAAAGTCCAAAAAAGAGAAGAAAAAGCGCTTCAAAGAGGGACGGCGCATCCGCACGCTCCCCGCCATGAACGCCCTCATGCCCTATATCATGAAGCACCGCAACGATGCGCTCAATTATTTCTCCGATTCGATCGACATCACGAACACCGAGCGCTACATCGCCGAAAAGCGCAAGCAGGGCATGGAAAATTTCACGATCATGCACCTGTTTATTGCCGCATACGTCCGCGCGGTTGCCGAAAAACCGGGCATCAACCGCTTCGTCCGCGGTCAGCGCATCTATGCGCGCAACAACATCGAGGTCATGCTGACCATCAAGAAGCAGATGACCGCCGAGTCGCCCGATACGATCGTGAAATTCCACCCCGAACCGACCGACACGGCGGCTGAGGTCTATGAGCGGATGAACAAGGTCATCGAAGAGAGCCAACAAGCCGACGAAACCGGCTTTGACAACCTGATGAAGGTGCTCGGCTATATCCCCGGTATCCTCTTCCGCTTTGTGGTGTGGGTGCTCTTCTGCCTCGACTACTGGCGGCTGCTCCCGCGATTCCTCACCAACCTCTCCCCCTTCCACGGCAGTTACTTCATCACCTCGATGGGCTCGCTCGGCATCCCGCCGATCTATCACCACATCTACAACTTCGGCAACGTGCCGCTCTTCACCTCCTTCGGTGCCAAGTACAAAAAGTACGAACTCCAAGCCGACGGCTCGGTGAAGGAAAAACGCATGATCGACTACAAGATCGTTATGGACGAGCGCATCTGCGACGGCTTCTACTATGCGTCGGCACTCAAACTCATGCGCCATTACATCAAGCACCCCGAAAAACTGGATATTCCGCCGAAAGTGGTTGTAAGGGATATTGACTGACCGCAAACTCCCCTCAAACTCGTAGGGGCGATTCACGAATCGCCCGCCTGCGTATGAGTTCCACCATTTTCATCTCTGCGAACCCTTCGCAAGGGACAGTCGAGGACGCCTGTCCGTTACATACAATTTCCACCCATTTTCATCCCTGCGAACCGCACGTTGCGTGCGGATATGGAATCCGCCCCTACGGGGTTTGGCAGAAACGCCTTCCCATTGCTTATCACCTTCAATGACCCATGAAAATCCATTTTCTGAAGTTTTTGAAGGGGTTTGGGGGAACTTTTTTCAAAAAGTTCCCCCAATAAGATAAAAAATAATTCCATTTATGGAGGTAAACAACATGAATTATTTGCAAGAGCGAATCGAACAGGTACTCGGTTGGCTTCGCGGCCAAATCGTCGCCGAGAGCGCAAGAATCGACAACATTTCTTACGTTCCCTGTGACTACAAGGGTGCAGGTCACGAAGCGCCCGCAGACGGATGGATGCCTCAGACTTCGAGAGAAGAGCTGCAGAAGACCATCCCCGCAGGCGGCTCGAAGACAAGCTACGGCGAATACCATGCTTGGTTCAAGGCAACCGTCAGCATTCCCGAAGCGTGGAAGGGCAAGGCAGTTGAAATGTGCGTGCGCTCGGGTCGCGGCTCGCATCCCCAGTACATCGTCTACCTCGACGGCAAGATCGTACAGGGCGTCGACGGCAACCACGAGACCTTCCCCATTGATTCGACCAAGGACAGCTACGAGCTGACCGTCTACGCATTTGCGGGCAGACCGAGCGAGCTCTACCTTGACGCAGAGCTGCAGCTCATCGACACCGACACGAGAGCACTCTGGTACGACCTGCGCGTGCCCTACGAGGTCATGCGCTACCTGCCCTTCGAAGGCAAGGAATACTGCGAGATCCGTTCCGCCCTCAACGAAGCGATCAACCTGATCGACCTCAGAGAAAGAGGCTCGGACGCTTACCACGCAAGCGTAAAGGAAGCACTCGACTACATCCACAGCGAATTTTACGAAAAGAAGTGCGGCGAGCAGATGGCAAACTGCGTCTGCATCGGTCATTCGCACATCGACACGGCATGGCTCTGGCCCTTCCGTCAGACCGAGGAGAAGTGCCAGCGCACCTTCTCGACCGCCGTCAACATGATGAAGGAATACCCCGAGTACAAGTTCATCACCTCTCAGCCTCAGCAGTTCAAGTTCATCAAGGAGCTCGAGCCCGAGCTTTACGAAGAGATCAAGGCAATGGTCAAATCGGGCAACTGGGAGATCGAGGGTGCAATGTGGGTAGAACCCGACTGTAACCTTCCCTCGGGCGAATCGCTCTGCCGTCAGCTGCTCCACGGCAAGCGCTTCATGCAGCAGGAATTCGGCGTTGATTCGAAGATCCTCTGGCTGCCCGACGTATTCGGCTACTCGGCGGCACTGCCTCAGATCCTGAAAAAGGCGGGCGTTACCCGTTTCGTCACCTCGAAGATCTCCTGGAACGAGACCAACACCCTTCCCTGCGACGTCTTCATGTGGCAGGGCATCGACGGCACCGAGATCCTCTCCTACTTCATGACCGCACAGGATTACGATCCCCGTGAAAAGCTGCGCAACGGCACCACCTACAACGGCAACATCTCGCCCCGTCAGATCCGCGGCACTTGGGAACGCTTCCAGCAGAAGGAGCTCCACAATGAGGTCGTCAACACCTTCGGTCACGGCGACGGCGGCGGCGGACCGACCCGTGAGATGATCGAGGTCGGCAGACGTCTCGAAAAGGGCATCCCCGGCTGTCCTACCGTCACCTTCGAGAAGGCAGGCGACTTCCTCGACCGCATGGAAGAGGCTGTCAAGGACAATCGCTTCACCCCAAAATGGGTCGGCGAGCTCTACCTTGAGTACCACAGAGGCACTTACACCTCGATCGCAAAGAACAAGAAGAACAACCGTAAGTCGGAATTCCTCTTCGAGAACACCGAGCTGGCTACGATGATGAGCAAGATCCTCACGGGCACCGAGTACCCGAAGGCAATGCTCCACGAGGGCTGGGAAAAGATCCTGCTCTGCCAGTTCCACGACGTCATCCCCGGCTCCTCCATCAAGGAAGTCTACGATGATTCCGACCTGATCTACGCCGACATCATGGGCAAGGCAAAGGATGCCAAGGCTGCTGCAGAGGCTTCGATCGCATCGAGCATCAAGACCGACGGCGGTTTGCTCGTCTTCAACCCCAACGCCTTCGAGGCGAGCGGTCTGGTCGAGACCGACGCGGGCGCAGTATGGGTAGAGGGTATCCCCGCCAAGGGCTACAAGGTAGTCGCTATGCCTACCGCTGACGAGCGTGTTGCCGTCTGCGAAGAATGCCGCAAGATCGAGAACGATTCGATCTGCGTGAAGTTCGACGAAAACTGGAACATCTCGAGCATCTACGACAAGAAGGCTGACCGCGAAGTGGTCAAGAGCGGCGAAGTTGCCAACCTGCTGACCGCTTACGAGGACATCCCGCGCAACTGGGACGCTTGGGAGATCACCAACTACTACACCGAGAAGAGCTGGGATCTCAACGAAGTCTCTTCCGTTAAGGTCATTCGCGACGGCGAAAAGGCTGGCTTTGAGATCGTTCGTCCCTTCCAGAAGTCGACCGTTACCCAGCGCATCACCCTCGACGCACACACCTCTAAGATCGACTTCGACAACACCATCGACTGGAAGAACGACCACATCCTGCTGAAAACCGCATTCCCGACCGATATCACCTCCGAAAAGGCGACCTACGACATCCAGTACGGCAGCGTAGAGCGCCCCACCCACTACAACACCTCTTGGGAACAGGCGAAGTTTGAGGTCTGCGCACACAAATACGCTGATCTGTCCGAGTACAACTACGGCGTTTCGATCATGAACGACTGCAAGTACGGTCACGACATCCACGGCGGCGTCATCCGTCTGACCCTGCTCAAGTCTGCAACCTGGCCCAACCCCGCCGCAGACAAGGAAGTGCACAACTTCACCTACTCGATCTATCCTCACGCAGGCGATTACCGCAATGCAGGCACCATTCAGATGGCATACCAGCTCAACAACCCGATGACCGCAGTAACCGTTGCGGCTCAGGACGGCAAGCTCAGCGACAGCTACTCGCTGGTCAACGTGAACCATGAGAACGTCTTCATCGAAGCAGTGAAGGAGGCAGAGGACAGCGATGCCCTCATCGTCCGTCTCTACGATGCCTACGACACCACCACCAAGGTGACCGTCGACTTCGGCTTCGACGTAGCGAAGGTCGAGACTGCCTCCATCCTCGAGGAAGCGGAAGCCGAACTGCCCGTGTGCGGCAACTCGGTCACCCTCACCGTCAAGCCCTTCGAGATCGTTACCCTCAAGGTTACGAGAGCATAAGCAGGGGCATAATCGGGGCGCTGTCCCGGCAGGGGGTTCACCCCTGCACCCCACGAGGAACCCTTTTGAAAAAGGGTTCCTCGACCTCCCAAAACTTAAAAGCGCGGCAAATGCT
>CAYRQA010000141.1:0-4707 GCA_964426285.1 uncultured Lachnospiraceae bacterium
TTAATTTTTTGCGCGCAATTATTTTGCCCTTAAAAAAAAATTTTTTTGCATGGGGTTTTGGGGAAAACCTTCTTGAAAGAAGGTTTTCCCCAAGAATCACCCTCTGATGCTCACGCCGAGCTGTTTGTCGAGCGAGGCGAGGATCTTGTCGGTCGCCTTGGTCACTTCCTCGTCGGTGAGGGTGTGATCGGGCGAGCGGAAGGTGAAGCGGTAAGCGACGCTCTTCTTGGAGGCATCGATCTTGTCGCCGGTGTAGATGTCGAAGAGCTCGACCTTCTCGATCAACTTGCCGGCAGCCTTTCTGACCACTTCCTCGAGCGTGCCCACCTCGAGCGAGCGGTCGCAGACGAATGCGAAGTCGCGGGTGGTGGCAGGGAATTTGGGCAGAGGCTTGTAGACCTTCTTGAAGTTGGCGACCTCAAAAATGGTCTCGAAGGGCAGATATGCCATATAAACGGGCTGGTTCATGCCGTAAGCGGCCGCAACGGTGGGATGAATCTGACCGAAGATGCCGATCTTCATGTTGCCGCGCACGAAAATTTCTGCACAGCGGCTGGGATGGAAGGTCGGATTGTCCTTGCAGGAAGCAAATCTCAGACGCGCGATGCCTGCATCGGCAAAGATCGCCTCGACCATGCCCTTGAGGGTGTAGAAGTCGCCCTCGCCGTAGAAGCCGAGCGCCAGCATGAGAGGCTCGTCGGGCAGCTCCTCTGCGTTTTCGTGGGGCAGATAGATGTGACCGAGCTCGTACATAGCCGCGGAGGGAATGTTGTGCGCGTTGTTGTGCGAGAGAACCTCCATCAGCCCGGGAATGAGGGTGGTGCGCATGACGCTCGTATCCTCACCGAGGGGGTTCGAGATGACGACGTACTTGCGCTCTTCTGCGTCCTCGGGAAGAGAGATGCGGTCGGCGTTCTTGGGGGAAATGAAGGAGAAGGTGTTCACCTGATAGAGCCCCATGCCGCAGAGCAGGTCGTGCAGGCGCGCCTTGTATGCCTGATGGGGGGTGAGCATACCTGCGGTGACGGTGCCGCGGAAGGGGGTGGAGGGGATGTTGTTGTAGCCGTAGATGCGGATGATCTCCTCGGCGATGTCGTTCATCGATTCAATGTCGCCTCTCCACGAAGGAGCGGTCACCATGCCGTTTTCAACTACGAAGCCGAGCTGAACGAGTACCTTTTCCATGTAGTCGGCAGACAGATCGACACCGAGGAAGCGGTTCGTTCTTTCGACTTCAAGGGGCAGGGTGACGGGGGCTTTCTTTCCTTTATATACGTCGATGCAGCCCGAGACGATCTCACCTGCGCCGAGCAGCGTGACCAGCTCGCAGGCACGGTCGAGGGCGGGCATACAGTTTTCGGGGTCAAGCCCCTTCTCGAAGCGAGCTGAGGACTCGGTTCTCATGCCCTGCTTCTTGGCATCGAGACGAACGGTCGCACCGTCGAAGTTAGCCGATTCGAAGACGACGGTCACGGTCGAATCCTTGATCTCGGAATTCGCACCGCCCATGACGCCTGCGAGGGCAACTGCCTTCTTTTCGTCAGCGATGACGAGGGTGGAGGCATCGAGCGCGTGATCCTGATCGTCGAGCGAGCGGAAGGTCTCGCCCTCTGCCGCAGTGCGGACGATGATGTGAGAGCCGTCGAGCATGGCGTAGTCGAAGGCGTGCATCGGCTGACCGTACTCGAGCATAACGTAGTTGGTGATGTCAACGATGTTGTTGATCGGGCGAACGCCTGCGGCGCGCAGTCTCTGGCGCATCCACTTGGGAGAGGGTGCGATCTTGACGTTCTTGACCACTCTCGCGCAGTAACGGGGGCAAAGCTTGCCGTCGGCAACGTCGACCGACAGGTAATCGGCGATCGAGCCGCCTGCTTCGGTCACAACGGGGGTGGGGATGCTGAGCGGACGGTCGAAGGAAACGGCGGTCTCACGCGCCAGACCGATCACCGAGAGGCAGTCGGGACGATTCGAGGTGATCTCGAACTCGACGGTCGCATCGTTCAGACCGAGCACGTCGTGGATGTCGTCGCCCGGCTTGCAGTCCTCTTCGAGAATGAGGATGCCGTCCTCGGTGGCGTAGGGGATATCGTGGGTAGTGAGCCCCAGCTCGGCGATCGAGCAGAGCATACCGTTTGATTCGACGCCGCGCAGCTTGCCTGCCTTGATGGTCACGCCGCCGGGGAGTTTCGAGGGCGCTTTTGCAACCGGCACGAGTGCGCCTGCGAAGACGTTCTGTGCGCCTGTGACGATCTGTGTAGGCTCAGCGCCGTCGCCGAAGTCGAGCATACAGATGACCATGTGGTCGGAGTCGGGGTGAGGAACGACCGAGAGGATCTTGCCGACGAGGACGTTTTCGATCTCGGCGCCGTCCTGCTCAAAGCCCTCGACCTTCGAACCGGTGTCGGTCAGGCGGTCGCTGTACTCTTTGAGGGTAATATCTTTGGTGCTGACGAAATCGTTCAGCCAATTCATAGAAAGATTCATGATGTTTCTCCTTTCCTCCAATTAGAACTGATCGAGGAAGCGCAGATCGTTTTCGTAGAGATTGCGCATATCGTCGATGGCGTACTTGGTCATGACGATGCGTTCGATGCCCAGACCGAAGGCAAAGCCGCTGTATTTTTCGGGATCGATGCCGCATCCGCGGAGCACGTTCGGGTGAACCATGCCCGCACCGAGGATCTCGATCCAGCCCTCGTTCTTGCAGACACGGCAGCCCTTGCCGCCGCAAACGAAGCAGGATACGTCAACCTCCGCCGAAGGCTCGGTGAACGGGAAGTGGTGAGGACGGAAGCGGAGCTTGGTTTTTTCACCGAACATACGCTTGGCGAAGGTCTCGAGCATACCCTTCAGGTCGCCCATGGTGATGCCTTCGTCGACAACCAGACCCTCGAGCTGATGGAACATCGGCGAGTGGGTGGCGTCAACGGCGTCCGAACGGTAAACTCTGCCGGGCGAGATGATGCGGATGGGCGGCTTTTGCTGCTCCATGACGCGCACCTGTACGGGCGAGGTCTGCGAGCGCAGCAGTACCTTGTCGGTGATGTAGAAGGTGTCCTGTGTATCGCGGGCGGGGTGATTTTCGGGGATGTTCAGCTTTTGGAAATTGTAGGTATCGTATTCGACCTCGGGACCCTCTGCGATGGTGAAGCCCATCGAACGGAAGATCTCGCAGAGGGCTTCCTCTGTCTGATCGAGGGGGTGGCGCTTGCCGACCTTGAATGCCTTACCGGGGGCGGTCACGTCGAGCGTCTCTTCTGCAAGACGAGCGGTCAGTGCGGCTGCCTTCAGCGCCTCCTTCTTTTCGGCGATCTCACCTTCAAGGGATGCGCGGATCTCGTTGGCGAGCTGACCGATCACGGGGCGCTCTTCTGCCGAGAGCTTGCCCATGTTTCTGAGCTGTGCGGTTAGTGCACCCTTTTTGCCGAGGAACTCGATGCGCAGCCCTTCGAGTTCGCTGTCGCTTTGCACCGAAGCGAGCTTCGCTTCGGCGTCTGCCTTGATTTGAAGCAGTGTGTCTTTCATGTTTTCTTTCCCTTCTTATATATAAGTCGATTGAATCGTCTTGAAAAACATACGTTTGAGCGTTTGGATGTTGCCGAAAAACAAAAAATCACCCTGCAAAAACAGGGTGAAGCATTCCTTCACGGTACCACCTGATCCATCTCGCGAAAATCCGCGAAATCTCACCGCCTATAACGGGGCGAACCGTACAGGGCTACTCTCCGCGGGGGATTTGACACTGTCTGCTCATCGGGGAAGGGCGCATCCCGCGGGCAGGCTCCGCTCACAGCCTTGGCGGGGCTCTCTGTGCTGTCCGAAATAGAAATTGCCGACCGAATCATTGCATTTCATACGATCCTTTTCATTATATACTCAAAAATCAAAATTGTCAATCATAAATCGCAAAAAAATCTTTACTTTTTTTGATTCTTGGTGTAAAATAAAGAGAAACAACTGCATTTGGAGGAAACATGGAGCATAGTTACCTATTATTTGATCTTGACGGCACGCTGACCGACCCCGCTGAGGGGATCACCAACTCGGTTTGCTATGCGCTTGCGAAGATGGGCATCCAATCTGAGCCCGAAAAGGAGCTTCGCTTCATCGGACCGCCGCTTCATAAGTCCTTCCGGATGTTCTACGGCATGAGCGAGGAAGATTCCTTCCGAGCCGTCGAATATTACCGCGAATACTACCGCCCGACGGGGATTTTTGAAAATCGCCTCTACGACGGCATTCCAGAAGCGCTTGATCGGCTTCGCCGCAAGGGCTACGAGCTGGCGGTGGCATCCTCGAAGCCCGAGGTCTTCGTGAATCAGATCCTTGAACACTTCTCCATTGCCGACCGTTTCGAGGAAGTCGTGGGCAGTGAGCTCGACGGCAGACGCACCGACAAAGCGGAGGTGATCGCCGAAGCGCTCGCGCGGCTTGTGGCTGTCCCCGAGGACTGCTGTATGATAGGCGACCGTCTGCACGACATCGAAGGCGCGCACAGGGTCGGGATGCTCGCCGCGGGGGTCACATGGGGATATGGCTCGGAGGATGAGCTGAAGGCGGCGAAAGCGGACGTGATCGTGAGGAGCTTGGATGAGTTGGTGAGGTTTTTCTGAAAGAGTTGCGTTTGAGCAGGGCGGAACGCTTCGCGTTCCGTTCGAGAGAGGGGGAGACACCATCTCAATCGCCGAAGTTTTCTCCCCCTCT
>CAYRQA010000142.1:0-4672 GCA_964426285.1 uncultured Lachnospiraceae bacterium
GGCTATGGGAGCTACGGAGTGTTGATATGGGGCGCTGCCCCATACCCCGGTCGCTTTCTTGAAAGAAAGCGACGCAAGGAACTTTATTTAAGTGCGGCAAATACTTTCCGCACAGGATAAGTTTATGACTAAATGACTAAAAACTCGCACATACTAATGCATATCACACAAAACAATCAAATAAATCCCTTGCCAAAAGTTTTCGGAGTTGCAAGAACCTTTTTACAAAAAGGTTCTTGCCGGGGTCAAGGGGCAGAGCCCCTTGCAGGGGTTTGGGGCAGAGCCCAAATTAAAGAAAGGATTTTCTATGTTCAGACAAATTGCACTGGATGGACCCTCGGGGGCGGGCAAGAGCACGCTTGCCAAGATACTTGCCGCGAAGCTCGGATACGTTTACGTGGACACGGGCGCGCTCTACCGCACGGTGGGGCTGTATGCCTCGCGCAATGGCATTTCCTCAGAAAAGCCCGAGGGCGTGATCGCACGCCTGCCCGAGATCAAGATCGATCTGCGCTACATCGACGGTGCACAGCACGTACTGCTGGGCGGCGAGGACGTGAGCGAAGCCATCCGCACGCCAGAGATCTCGCACTATGCCTCGGCAGTCTCGGCACTGCCCGAAGTGCGTGCCTTCCTGCTCGGACTGCAGAAGGAGATCGCCGCGACCCGTGACGTGATCATGGACGGGCGGGACATCGGAACGGTCATCCTGCCGAACGCCGACGTGAAGATCTTCCTCACCTCCTCCCCGCTCGCCAGAGCGAAGCGCCGTCAGAAGGAGCTCGCCGAAAAGGGCATCGTGCAGACGGTCGAGGAAGTGCTCGCCGACATGAAGGCGAGAGACAAGCGCGACAGCTCGCGTGCGACCGCACCGCTCAAAAAGGCGGAGGATGCGATCGAGCTCGACAACTCGGAAATGACACTGGAGGGCACGGTCAATGCCGCGCTCGCCATTATCGAGGAGAAACTGAAATGAGTTTTTACACCGCAGCCCACAAATGCCTTGCCGGATTCTTTCGGCTGATCTACCGCGTTAAGCGCACGGGGCTCGAAAACGAGCCGACCGAGGGTCCTGTCATCGTATGCGCCAACCATTTGTCCGACCACGATGTCATCATCCTTGCCGCCGCACTCAAGCGGCAGGTGCGCTACTTTGCCAAGGCTGAACTTTTCAAAGTGCCTCTTCTCAAGCAGCTCATCACGGCACTTGGTGCCTTCCCCGTCGAACGGCAGAATGCACTTGCCACCGCCGCTTCGATCAAAAACACCGTCCAACTGCTCTCCGAAGGGCAGATGGTGGGCATCTACCCGCAGGGCAAGCGTTACATAGGGGTCGATCCCCGCACGACCACGGTCAAAGGCGGCGTCGGATTGATCGCCGCACACACCCACGCAAAGGTACTGCCCGTCTGCATCCGCACCAAGGGCTGGAAGGTGAAGCTCTTCAAGCGCACCTACGTCAGCATCGGCAAGCCGATCGAGTTCGAGGAACTGGGCATCACCGACGGCAAGGGCGACGAATATCAGAAGGCGGCAGAGCTCATCTTCTCGCGCATTACCGAAATGATCCAGGAGGAAATAAATGGAAATTAAGACCGCCAAATACGCGGGCTTCTGCTTCGGCGTGAGCCGAGCGGTCAAGACCGCGCAAAAGCTGGCTGCCGAAAAAGCACCCGAAGCGCGCATCTATACGCTCGGCAAGCTCATCCACAATCCCCATGTGGTGAAAGAGCTCGAAGAGGCGGGTGTGAAGGTCATCGACGAGCAAATGCTGGCGCCCATCTGCGCATCAGCTGCCGCGTCATCGCCCGTGACGGTCGTCGTCCGCACCCACGGCGCTCCCCGCTCGATCACCGATATGCTCAGCGCCGAGGCAGCGAAGAACCCCTATCTGACGATCACCGACTGCACCTGTCCCTACGTACGCAAGATCCACGAGATTGTCGAGCGTGAGACCGACCCCGATACCGTTTTGGTGGTCATCGGCGACCCGAATCACCCCGAGGTGCAGGGCATCGTCAGCCATGCTGCCGGTGAATCGGTCGTTTTTTCCTGTGCTGAAGCTATAGATTTGTCTAAGTTGTACAACAAAAAGTGCATAATCGTCGCTCAGACGACGCAGAAATTGGGCGAATGGAACAAATGTCAGAAAATTTGGAAAAACTACTGTACAAATTCAAAAATTTTTGATACAATATGTAGTGTGACTGAAAACAGGCAAACCGAGACCGACCGGCTCGCCCGGAATGTCGATCTGATGGTCGTCATCGGCGGCAGAGAGAGCTCAAACACCCGCGGACTGCTCGCCACAGCTCGAAAGCATCTTGCCAACTGCGTGCTGATCGAGGATGCCGCAGAGCTTGATCCCGAGCTTGTCAGACAGGCACAAACAATTGGTATTACCGCAGGCGCATCGACGCCGGGCGATATAATAGAGGAGGTAAAAAAAACTATGAGCGAAATCATTGAAACCAGCGAAAATTTTGAAGCTATGCTCGAGGGTTCTCTCAAAACTTTAAATACAGGAGACATTGTCAAAGGTGTAATCACATCTGTTTCGTCGACCGAAGTACATGTAGACCTTTCCGCAAACGTAACGGGTCTGATCCCCGCTGACGAGCTGGCAGGCTCCGACTTTAAGGTCGGCGATGAGATCGAGGCATACGTTGTCCGCGTCAGCGATATCGAGGGCGTGGCAGGTCTTTCCAGAAAGAAGATCGAGCAGATGGGCGATTGGAAGAAGATCGTTGAAGCATCTGCCGAGGGCACTGTTCTGGAAGGCAAGGTAACCGAGACCGTGAAGGGCGGCGTTATGATCGCACTCGGCGCAGTCAAGGCATTCGTTCCCGCTTCTCAGACCGGCGTTCCGAAGGACGGCGATCTGAAGGCACTGGTCGGCACTACTCAGAAGTGCGTGATCATCGAGATCAACGAGGGCAGAAAGCGCGCAGTTGCTTCCATCAAGTCTGTTCTCCGCAAGGAGCGCAAGGAAGCGGTCGCGAAGTTCTGGGAAACCCTTGAAGTTGGACAGAAGTTCACCGGCAAGGTAAAATCTCTCACTTCTTACGGCGCATTCGTCGATCTGGGCGGAGTAGACGGAATGGTACATATTTCCGAGCTCTCCTGGGCAAGAATCAAGAACCCTGCTGAGGTCGTTTCCGTAGGCGACACCCTCGACGTATTCGTTAAGGCTGTTGACACCGAGAAGAAGCGCATCTCGCTCGGCTGCAAGACCGAGGAGACCAATCCTTGGAACATCTTCACCTCGAACTACGCTGAAGACGACGTTGTAAGCGTAAAGATTGCAAACCTCACGCCTTTCGGCGCATTTGCAGAGATCATTCCCGAGGTTGACGGTCTGATCCACATTTCTCAGCTGGCTGACAGACGCGTCGGCACGCCTTCCGAAGTTGTAAACGTAGGCGACGTGGTAGACGCGAAGATCCTCGCCATCGACACCGAAAACAAGAAGGTTTCGCTGTCGATCCGTGCTCTGCTCGAGAACAATGAGGACGAAGATTACGAAGACGACGCTGAATAAGCAAATACTTCAATATTTCCGAAAGCCTTCCCGCAAGGGAAGGCTTTTTTGTGATGCAGACAAAATCTTCAGACGGACCGTCGAGGACGCCCGACTGCCGTAGGCAATGTCGTCCCTGCAACGGTATTTTTCATTTTGCCGATATGCCCTTAATATACCGACTTCTTCGGCACGCTCTGCCTTTCCCTTTCGGGAAAGGCTTTTTCTAATCCCATTCTCCCTTGACTTTTCCGATCGAATGGGGTATAATAGAGAAAATTCCACCCCTTGGGGGAAACTGTTCAAAGGGTATTTACCATGAAAAAAATGCTTTCCTGTTTAAAGGATTACAAGCTCGAATCTCTGCTCGCGCCGCTCTTTAAACTGCTCGAGGCGTGCTTCGAGCTCTTCGTGCCGCTGGTCGTGGCATCGATCATCGACCGCGGCATCTCGGGCGGCGACCGCGGCTGCGTGCTGAAAATGGCGCTTGTGCTCGTCGCTCTCGGACTGGTCGGGCTTGCCAGCTCGATCACCGCACAGTTTTTCGCCGCCAAAGCCGCGGTCGGCGTGTCTTCGGGACTGAGGCGCTCGCTGTTTGCCAAGATCCAGACCTTCACCTACTCCGATCTCGACGAGATCGGCAGCTCCACCCTCATCACCCGCATGACCAGCGACATCAATCAGGTGCAGTCGGGAATCAACCTCCTCCTGCGCCTTTTCCTGCGCTCACCGATCGTCGTCTTCGGTGCGATGATCATGGCGTTCACCATCAACCTGAAGGCGGCGCTCATCTTCGCAGTCACCATCCCCGTTCTGTCGGTGGTCGTCTTCGGCATCATGCTCCTCACCATGCCCATGTACCGCCGTGTGCAGGAAAAGCTCGACGGCGTACTCCGCATCACCCGCGACAACCTCTCGGGCGTGCGGGTCATCCGCGCCTTCTGCAAGGAGGAGAGCGAAACCGAAGCCTTCGACAGCCGCAATCGCCTGCTGAGCAAAATGCAGAAGGCGGTCGGGCGCATCTCTTCGCTCATGAATCCGCTGACCTACGTGCTCATCAATTTCGCCATCATTATCCTCATTCAGACGGGCGGCGGTTTGGTAAACGACGGCATTCTCACGCAGGGTGAGGTCATCGCCCTCTACAACTAT
>CAYRQA010000143.1:0-4622 GCA_964426285.1 uncultured Lachnospiraceae bacterium
TCGGGAAGGTGTCGTTCGAGGACTGGCTCATGTTGATGTCGTCGTTGGGGTGGAGCAGCTTCTTGCCTGCGATCTCATTGCCGCGGTTGGCAATGACCTCGTTGGCGTTCATGTTCGACTGCGTGCCCGAGCCCGTCTGCCATACGACGAGCGGGAAATGATCGTTGAGAGAGCCGCTGATGACCTCGTCGCAAGCCGCCGAGATGGCGGCGAGCTTTTCGTCGGTCATTTTTTCGGGTTTCAGTGCATTATTTGCCATTGCGGCAGCCTTTTTGAGGATGCCGAAGGCGTGTGTGATCTCGCGGGGCATGGTCTCGATGCCGACGCCGATCAGGAAGTTCTCGTGGGAACGCTCGGTCTGTGCCGCCCAATACTTGTCGGCAGGCACCTTGATCTCGCCCATCGAGTCATGTTCGATACGGTATTCCATTCTTCTATATCCTTTCGTCTGCGTATTTACACGGATCTATCGTGAGACAGATCCGTGATAAAGTCAGTTCAGCTGAAATCAACTTGATCGATCACGTCTTTGAGGCACTTAGCGCTGTGCTGCAGGCGAGCGGTCTCTTCCTCGGTGAGAGGCGTGATGACCTTGCCGCATACGCCGTCTCTGCCGATGATGGTCTGGGTCGAGAGGCATACGTCCTCGATGCCGTATTCACCGTGCATCATGCTCGAAACGGTGATAGCAGTCTCCGAGCCGTTGAGCAGGCACTTGACGATATGGCAAACCGAGATGGCGATCGCAAAGAAGGTCGCACCCTTGCGCTTGATGACCTCGCCGCCTGCTTTACGGACGTGTTCTTCGACCAGTGCATGATCGATGGGCGGCTGATCGGGCTTGTCGTCCTTGAGGCAAGCCTGATACTGATCGACGTTTACGTTCGAAATGTTGGCGAGCGACCACGGTACGAAGGAGCTGTCGCCGTGCTCACCGTAAACATATGCGTGAACGTTTGCTTCATTGATATTATAGTATTCTGCAATGTAGGAACGCAGGCGGGCGGTATCAAGCGAAGTACCCGAACCGATGATGTGGTGCTCAGGCAGACCCGAATACTTGCAGAACTGATAAGTAATGATGTCAACAGGGTTGCCTACGATGACGTAGATGGCATCGGGAGCAGCTGCCGCGATCTGAGGAATGACGCTCTTTGCGATCTTGACGTTGGTATTGACCAGATCCAGACGGGTCTGACCGGGCTTTCTGCCCACACCGGAGGTCAGGATAACGATGTCAGAGCCCTTCGCATCCTCATAAGTACCCGCGTAAATATTGACGGGATGGCAGAAAGGAGTGCCCTGGCGAATATCCATCGCCTCGCCCTCAGCCTTTGCCTCGTTGACGTCGATCACAACGATCTCAGACGCAATGCCCTGTACCGCCATGGTATAGGCAATGGTGGAACCTACGCTGCCGGCTCCGATAATGGTAACTTTGTTGCTCATTTTATTACTCCTTCATTTTATAATGGACTATAATGGGGAGAAACGCATTCGTTTCCTTGTCTATTATATCAATAAATAAAGTTTTACTGAAATGTAAAAACGGAATATCGTTATATACTTGTTGATATAAAGCACGCGTTTTTGACTGCAAAATGATATATTTAATTAATTATTTTTCCATATTCGCCTCATTTCGGTAAAAATAACGTCCATTCCGAAAACATTTTTCCTCAAATGACAGAATTTTATAGAATTTCATGTCGATTCGTTTGATAATTTGTTAATTTTCCCGAGAAGAAGGCGATCATCTCTTGACAAATCGCCCGAAAATCGGTATGATTGAGGGTAACACCCGTCGGGAAAGGAGAAACGCCGTCATGAAGGACACATCTTCGGATTTCAAGCGCCCTCCCATGTCAGCCGAGGAGCTGCTCCCTCACCTTTTTGCCTATCAGCAAGAAGGCATTCCCTTTCCGCTGACCGTCACCGGGCTGAGCATGGTCCCTTTTCTGCATCATTTGCAAGACCGCGTTCTCCTCGTTTCGCCCGAGCAAAGAAAGCCTCGCCGAGGCGAGATTCTCCTGTGCAGGCGTCCCGACGGCTCTCTCGTTCTGCACCGCTGTCTCAAAAAATACAAGGACGGCTCTTTTCTGCTCAACGGAGACAATCAACAGTGGCGTGAACGCCAATCCGCCGGTACACTGCTCGCAGTCGTCGACCGCTTTTACCGACGCGGCAAGCCTGTCGACTGCGATCGGCTCGGTTACCGTCTGCTCGCTTCGGTCTGGATGTGCTGCCGCCCTATTCGCCCCCTCCTCTTCCGTGCGGTCGCACTGTTCCGTCGCCCGCGTGGACAAACCGTTCGCTGAGGATCATTATTTTGCCAAACACCCGCTCAAATGAGCGCCCAATCCGCTATCTGCTGCCGACGAAAGGAATTTAGCCATGTCCGAAAGCCATTTTGAACTTTTCACCCTCACCCTCACTTCTATTTTAAAATCGATCAAGAAACTCAAAGACAACCGTATGTCGCAGTTTGGACTGCGCAGCAGTCACGTCATGCTCATCTATCAGATCGGCAATCATCCCGAAGGGCTCACCCCCGCCGACCTTGCCGAATCGAGCAGCGTTGACAAAGCGCTCATCTCGCGCGTCATTTCCGATCTGCTGGAAAGGGGCTTCGTGCGAACCGTACGGCCGGAGGGCAGAAAATACAAGGCTCGGCTTTGTCTCACCGAATCGGGCACGGAGATCGCCGACTACATCGCCGCCACGGTCGATGACATTCAGCATCAGGTCAGCGGGGACATCCCCAAGGCCGATCTGGAAGTCTTTTATCGCACACTCTCTACCTTGCAGGATAATTTTGATAAGCTGACCAAAGCAGATGAAACCGAAGAATCAATAAAATAACAAGGGCGGCAATTTGCCGCCCTTTTTTATAAAGTTCTTTGGGAGGTTTGGAACCCTTTCTTTCAAAAAAGGGTTCCAAAAAAATCACTCCTCCCGCATCGACTGAGCGACCTTGATCATGATCGCCGCTTCGATGCGCTTGCGGTGGAGCTCACAGCCGAGCGCATAGACGCCGCGGATCGAGCCCGTCGAGTAATAGGCATTCGCCGCACAGCCGCCGCTGCAATAGAAGCGTGCGAAGCAATCGTTGCATTCGGGATGTGCGTAGACGTTGCAGTATTTGAACTCGTCGAGGATATCGTTGTTATTCAGCCCCGTGAAGACGTTGCCGAGTTTAAACTTCTCGTCGCCGACGAACTGGTGACAGGGGTAGATATCGCCCGTCGGGGTGACTGCCATGTACTCGGTGCCGACCCCGCAGCCCGAGATGCGCTTGACGATGCAGGGACCGCCCTCGAGGTCGATCATGTAGTGATAGAAGGTGAAGCCGTTGCCCTTTTCCTCACGGCGGAGCATCTCCTTGGCAAGGATGTCGTACTGTTCGAGGAGCGCAGGCAGGTCTTCCCCCGTGAGCGCATAGTCGGCGCTCGAAGGCGCAACCACCGGCTCGATCGAGATCCGCTTGAAGCCGAGGTCTGCCATATGTAATATATCGGAAGCAAAATCGGGGTTGTGGTGGGTGTAGGTGCCGCGAATGTAGTAGTTTCCCTGCCTGCGCTGCTCCGCCCACTTCTGGAATTTGGGCACGATCGTGTCGTAACAGCCCTTGCCCGCCTTGTTCACGCGCATACGGTCGTTGACGCACTTTCGACCGTCAAGGCTCATGACGACGTTGCTCATCTCACAGTTGCAGAAGTCCATGACTTCATCATCGACAAGCAGACCGTTGGTCGTGAAGGTGAAGCGAAACTCCTTGTCGTGTTCCTTCTCGAGCGAGCGGCCGTAAGCGACCAGCTGTTTGACCACCTCGAAGTTGAGGGTCGGCTCACCGCCGAAGAAGTCGACCTCGAGGTGACGGCGACTGCCCGAGTGCGCAACGAGGTAGTCGAATGCCGCTTTGCCGACCTCGAAGGACATCAGCCCCTTCTCGTGGTACTCGCCCTCGCCCGCAAAGCAGTACTTGCAGGAGAGATTGCAACCGTGTGCGACGTGCAGGCACATTGCCTTGACGACCGACTGGCGCTTCTTGAAATCGAAGGCGACCTTCGTAAACTTGTCCTCTGTGAAGAGGCGACCTTCCTTTTTGAGTTCCTCGATGTCCGAATAAAGTTCCTCGAGCTCGCTCTCGGTCACGTCGGGGTTATCCTTGTACTTGTCGAGCAGAAATGCGGTCAATGCCGAGCGCTCCATCTGCTCATAATTCGATATGGCATCGAACGCCACCTCGTCTACGGCGTGTACAGAGCCCGAATTGGCGTCGATGATGATATTATATCCGTTGCTTTTATATGCGTGTATCATTTTATTCTCGATTCTTGCGGTAGTACGCAATCAAATTCATTCGTTTGGCGAGCGGGAGGGCGGACGAACATATCGCACGCCTTGGTCCTCCCACCGCTCACAGAGTTTTTTGCCGATCGATCATCTCTGCGAACCGTTTGTTGCGGACAGTCGGGGACGCCTGTCCCTACAAGTTTGGCGCAGATTCATCCCTTTACCCACAACACCTCGCAGAGCGAGGGTAAACCCCAATCCATCCCCGCGCAACGAGTATTCGTTGCGCTTTTATAAAGTTCTTTGCGTCGCTTTCTTTCAAGAAA
>CAYRQA010000144.1:0-4585 GCA_964426285.1 uncultured Lachnospiraceae bacterium
CCCCCCCCCCCCCCCCCCCCCCCCCCCCCCCCCCCCCCCCCCCCCCCCCCCCAACGGAACTTCGGCGTCCCCGATGGTCCCTTCTCCCCCCTCTCGAACCGAAAACTTCAGCATCCCCGTATGGTCAGCACTTCACGCAAGCGTGAAGTGCGCGACATTTGCCTTCGGCAAAGTCGGGTTCCCCTTTCCCCGACACGGCGATTATTTTACTTGACAAAAATGGGTTTGTATGGTATGCTGTTATTGAAAAGATGCTGAAGGAGGATTAACTATGTTCCACTCCATTTCGAAGCCGAGCAATGCACCGCGCTCTTCAACTGGACGTCGCTGTTGGCACTGATCCCGCTGATCCCCTGTGTCATTTTGGCATGGGAACCGCTTGACGAGCTCCGAAAAGGCGGCTTTTCCGCGCTCAAAAAGCAAAAAAGCTATTTCGTCATGCTCGGCATCGCCCTCTTCTTTCTGATCATCACACTCTATCTCCCCTATGCGAACCTCTCCTCCAATTTGGAACTGCGTGATAACTACGATCGCTATCAAGCAGGCGAATGCGCCTACGTCGAAGGCGTGATCACCGACTTTCACCCTATGCCCGAAGAACTGCATGGTGTAGAGTCATTCACGGTGGACGGTGTCTGTTTTGCCTACGGTGCTGAAAAAAGCCCCTATTACTACAGCCTCTGCCCAAAGGACGGCGGTCTGCTCAAAGACGGACAAGAAGTGCGCATCTGGTACTTCCCCGATGCGACTGGAGGCACGATCATGCGCATCAACGTCAAGGGTGTTTAGCGAAGTACGCGACGACTGCGTTTACAATTCAGCTATAATTTATTCATCTTTGTTTACTTGACAAAACGCGCTTTTTCGACTACAATAGGGCTGACAACATTGGAAAGGAGCGCATCATGTCCGAACAAAAATACGTCTACGTCGTCCTCTCCTCCACAGGAACGATCGTCTCCAGAACGGTTCGCTTCCTCTTCAGCGATCGCTATACCCACGCATCGATCTCGACCGAGCCCGATCTGTCGGTCATGTACTCCTTCAGCCGTGAATACATCCACTTCCCTTTCTACGGTCGCTTCCGAGCCGAAAAAACCGATCAGGGCTTCTTAGCCAAGCGCTCGTCCATTCCCGCAAGGGTGATCGCGCTGCCTGTGAGCGACGCGCAGTACGAGATGGTCAAGCAACGCATTGAGCATTTCACTCAAAACAGACAGCGTTACGGCTACAACTATCTCGGCCTGTTCCTGAACATCATCGGAATTGCCTATGCGCCTCCAAAACGCTACACTTGCTCGCAGTTCGTCTCCGAAACGCTCGCCAAATGCGGCATCGCCAGTTTTGACCGCGCATTCAGCCTCATCAGACCGATCATGCTTGCCAATTTGAAGGGTGACGTCGTCTTCGAAGGCAATTTGAAGGAATTTCGCCGTCGGTATACTGCCATTACACCTGCATAAACGGCTGATTCTCGGCTATACTACTTCCATACCCGAAAAAGGAGGCGTATAGCAATGATGAACGAAACCAAGACCGGCGCTCGTGCCAACACCAGCATCGAATGCACCGTCAGCCAGTGCAAGAACCACTGCGGCAACCAGAACTACTGTACTCTTAATGCCATTCGCGTGGTTACTCACGAGGCGAACCCCACCGAGGTCGCCTGCACCGACTGTAGCTCTTTTGAAAAGAAAATGGGCGAATAACCTCAGAACAGGCTCGACCGAACGGGAAACCGTTCGGTCGAAACTTTTCTCTGCTTTTTTGAAAAATTATTTGATATTTTTTCAAAAAAACACTTGACAAACGTCGAGTGTTCTGATATAATAATCAAGCGTTCGGTTGAGACAAACCTGCTGCTATGGCTCAGTTGGTAGAGCACATCCTTGGTAAGGATGAGGTCATCAGTTCGAATCTGATTAGCAGCTCCAAATACCCCGTACTTCGGTACGGGGTATTTTGTTTTGATCATTGTTTCGTATTCCAATTTATCTCTTCTTCAATGCTCTCCTGCCGCCGCTCAAATTCCGCCTCGGTCTCGCCGAGCAGCTCATCGAGCAGGTCTGCCGCCTGTCTGCAAAGCTGCGAACAAGGGCGTTTCTCGTAATATGCTTCGGTGCGCACTTCGGGGGTAGGTGCAGACGGTCCCGTTGACAGTCCGAGCAGCTCACGGCAGATGATCGTGCCGTTTTGGGCGCGGAATTTTGCCGCAAAACGCTGTTCGAGTGCGTAAAGGTACGCCTTGGCGCCTTGATCCTTCGGATCGGAGTAGCCCTCGAGTGCGCCAAGCACCATGAGTGCGCCGCTCACCGCACCGCAGACCTCACGAAGGCGTCCCATGCCGCCGCCGAGCGCACAAACCGTGCGTGCCGCCTGCTCCTCGGTCAGCCCGATCTCCTCCGCCCATGCAAGATAGACCGCCTGTGCGCAGTTATAGCCCTTTCGGAAGTTCGCTTCCGCTCTTTCACCGTGTGTCATGTCGGTCATTCCTCCCCTGTTCTTTACCTTCATTATAGCAGACCCGATAGCGCCCGTCAAGAAAAATTCACAAATACTTTTCTCTCCCTCCTCTTGACTTTTTGATCGGAAAGCGCTATAATTAGTTAGAAAACTAACAATACACCGAAAGGAGCCTATATATGTCAGAAGAACCGCGAAAACACCGCAACCCGACCCCGATGATGCGCATAAACCACCTCTCTAAGCTCTTCCGCGACAAGCTGCGCCGCGAATCGGAGGAGGCAGGCATACCGGGCGGCTATCGCTCGATTCTCTCAGAGCTTGCCCACTCCGATCACACGACGCAGTTTGAGCTTGCCAAACGCACTCACCTGACTCCACCGACCGTCAGTGTCACCCTTCAAAAAATGGAGCATGACGGCCACATAACCCGCACACCCGATGCCTACGATCTGCGCCAGATGCAGGTAGCACTCACCGATAAGGGTCGGGAAGCAGAACATGGCAACCACATGCGCGCAAATGCGCTCGAGCAGATCATCCTCGACGGCTTTTCCGATGAAGAACGGCAGACGCTCGATGCCCTGCTCTGTCGAATGGAAGACAATCTGCATAAGGCAGTCGATTTTTCGCCCTGTCATGCCAAACCGCCCAGAAAGGACACACAACATGAGAAAATGGTATAAATATATCAAACCTTACCTGCCCTATTTTATTATCGGGCCGCTCTGCATGATCGTCGAGGTCATCGGCGAAATGCTGATGCCCACCTATCTTGCCTCGGTCATCAACGACGGAACCGACGGCACGCTGACCGTGCTCGGCAGCATCGGCACAGCAGGACTGATGATCCTCACCGCCGCTATCATGATGGCGGGCGGTGTCGGCGGCGCCTATTTCGGCGCAAAAGCATCGGTCAACTTTGCCGCTGACCTGCGCGAAGACGTCTACCGCAAGGTGCAGACCTTTTCCTTCGCCAACATCGACAAATTCTCGACCGGCTCGCTGGTCACCCGTCTGACCAACGACGTCACGCAAGTGCAGAACATGGTCAACATGATGCTCCGCATGATGCTCCGCTCGCCCGGTATGCTCATCGGCGGTCTGATCATGGCGATCCGTCTCAAGCCCTCGCTCGCCACAGTGCTGGCGGTCTCGATCCCGATCCTGCTGGTCGCTGTCATCTTCATCATCCGCACAGGCTTCCCCCGTTTCTCTAAGATGCAGACCAAGGTCGACGGATTAAACAACACCGTTCAGGAGAGCGTCACCAACGTGCGCGTGGTCAAATCCTTTGTCCGTGAGGACTTCGAAACAGACAAATTCAGCGCCGCCAACCGCGATCTCAAACAGAGCGGTATCTCCGCCATGAAGATCATGATCTTCATGCAGCCTGTCATGACCATTATCATGAACTTCACCACCCTCGCCGTCATCTGGTTCGGCGGCAACATGGTGCTCGACAACGGCATGGCGATCGGCGACCTGTCGGCTTTCATCAACTACGTTATGCAGATCCTCTCTTCGCTGATGATGGTGACCATGATGTTCATGATGTCCTCGCGTGCGCTGGCTTCGGCAAGACGCATCTCGGAGGTGCTCGATGAAAAGGTCACCCTCGACGACAGTGCAGCGGAACATCCCGAGCTGACCGTCAAAAACGGAACAATCGACTTCGAGAACGTCACCTTCCGCTACTACAAGGACAGCGAAGAGAGCGTACTGACCGACATCAACCTGCACATCCCCGCAGGCTCGACCACCGGCATCATCGGCTCTACCGGCTGCGGCAAAACGACCCTCGTTTCGCTGATCCCCCGTCTCTACGATTGCGATGCAGGCAGTGTCAAGATCGACGGCATCGACGTGCGCGACTACTCGCTCTATCACCTCCGAGAGGGTGTCGGCATGGTCCTGCAAAAGAACGTGCTCTTCTCGGGCACGATCGAGGAAAACCTGCGTTGGGGCGACGAAAATGCCACTGATGAGGAGATAAAGATCGCCGCCGAGAGCGCACAGGCTGATAAATTCGTCAGTTCCTTCCCCGCGGGCTACGAGACCGAGCTCGAGCAGGGCGGCGTCAACGTCTCGGGTGGTCAGAAGCAGCGGCTCAGCATTGCCC
>CAYRQA010000145.1:0-4584 GCA_964426285.1 uncultured Lachnospiraceae bacterium
TAGTCCGGTCAGCTTGTCCACGATCTTTTTGTAAGCTCGCTCTGCGCCGCTGGTACTGCTGTACTCATAAGCGGTGGCAAGCTATTCAAACGAATAACGCTCGTCCCACAGCATCACCCATCCGCAGTTCATGCAGATGGTGTTTCTCTTTTCAAGGAAGAACTTTTCCTTTCGGCTGAGTTTGTCAAAGGCGGCTTGCACCGCATCGGCACGAACACCGTTCCAGAGAATGTCCGCATAGTTCCAACTATCGTCACGGGTGAACCGCATAGACGGGCGGATATGGAATCCGCCCTACGGGGGAGAGGGGGAATGATTCGCACGCACCCTTGTAGGGACCGACGTCCTCGACGGTCCGTAGCAAAGGATTCCGCAAACCCCATTGTCACGGCAACCGTACGGACGGGGCGGCGGGAGCAAGCCCCCGACTTGCCGCAGGCAATGTCGTCCCCATGAGATTAGTGCCCCTCAGAAGTTCTTGGGGAAGAGTTTGAGGAACCCCTTCTTTCAAGAAGGGGTTCCTCAAGAAAAAATCACCGCTTAGCTTTCCCCGTCACGTCCTCGACCTTGATCGCCCAGACGACGGTGCGGTGCAGCATTTTTGCCACGGCATCGTCAAAGGCGTGCATATAGGCAGGCGTGTGGCGCTCGCTGATCAGCCGCAGGGCGTGGATCTTTTCCTCATCATCGGTGACGACCCGTGCAGAGCCGCGAAGGATCGCCGATTCGTACTTGGTCGAAAACTCATCGGTCAGGCGCTCGGTAGCGCCGACACAGAGCAGGCATACCTTGGGGTTGGCATTTAGACAGTCGGTCTTGAAGCCCTCCGTGGCGGCATGGAAATAGACTGTTTCGCCCTCTTCTCTCTGCTCGAGCGCGATGCTGAGCGGCAGGCAGTAGGGCGCGCCTGTCGGGTCGACCATCGACAGGACGGCGTATTCGCAGTTCGCGGCGATTGTCAGCGCCGATGCGCGGTCGATCTCTCTGTCTTTTCTTCGCATATGATTCCTCCTAAATGTGATTTCTATCCGCAGTATAGCACAAATGGCGGGATTTGTAAAGGCCTTGAGTAAAAAAGGAAGCTTTTTGAGGGCGCTATGACAAACCAGCTTAAAACAGAACTGTGCAGTCAGGATGCGCACAGACCCGAGGCTCCCTCTCCGAGGGAACTGTCGCCGTAGGCGACTGAGGGAGAATGCGTTCCAATGGGGTACAGCCGATATCAAAGTAACGCAGGCTCCCTCCACCGCTACGCGGTCCCCCTCCCTCTCGGAGGGAGGCTTGGGTGCGGGGAAAATCATTGCCTTACCGACAAAATGTGCCGTGCGAGTATTCGCACGGCTACTAAATAGTTCTTGAAGGGTATAAAGGGAACTTCTTCCAAGAAGTTCCCCTTATAAAACCGCTTACCTCATATACTCCTCGACTTCGCTTTTGATGACGGTGACACGGGGACCGTAGATGATCTGCACGCCGCTGCCTTTGCGGATGACGCCCGAGGCGCCGGTCGATTTCAGCAGTGCATCGTCGACGAGATCGGGGTCTTCGACCGTCACACGCAGACGGGTCGCGCAGGAATCGATGTTTTTGACGTTCGCTCTGCCGCCCAGACCGCGCACGATGCGGGCAGGGAGCGAATCGTCGCCATCGGAAGCCGTTTCGGGTCTCCCCTCCTCCAAAACAGCATCGGTTGCAGATGGAGCATCGCTCTTTTTCGCGTTGTAATCACTGCGGGTGTAGAGCTTGGTCTCGCTGTCCTCCTCGCGCCCGGGGGTCATATAGTTGAAGCGTCTGATGAGGAAGCGGAAGAGGAAATAGTAGACCGCGAAATAGACCAGCCCGACCACGATCACCCAGATCCACCTCGTTTTGGCGTTGCCTTGCAGGATGCCGAAGAGGGTGAGGTCGATCAGACCGCCCGAGAAGGTCATGCCGACGCCGACACCGAAGACGTGCATGAGCATATATGCCGCCCCTGCGAAGATGCAGTGGATGACGTAGAGCAGCGGTGCGACGAAGAGGAAGGTGAACTCAAGCGGCTCTGTGATGCCCGTGAGAATCGAGGTGAGCGCCGCCGAGAGGAGCAGACCGCCTGCGACCTTCTTCTTTTCGGGCTTTGCCGCCGAGTACATGGCAAGCGCCGCGCCGGGCAGACCGAAGATCATCAGCGGGAACTTGCCGCTCATGAATCTCGTTGCCGACACGCTGAAGACCTCGGTCGAGGGCGATGCCAGCTCGGCAAAGAAGATATTCTGTGCGCCCGAGACGAGTGCGCCGTCGATCATCATACTGCCCCCCAGCCCCGTCTGCCAGAAGGGGAGGTAGAAAACGTGGTGCAGACCGAAGGGAATGAGCGCACGCTCGATGACACCGTAAATGAAAGTGCCCGCATAGCCGCTCTCGAGGACGAAATCGCCGAGCGAGAAGATGGCGCGCTGAATGATCGGCCAGAGGAAGAACATGATCGCGCCGACGACAATATAGGCGAGCGTCGAGATGATCGGGATGAATCGCACGCCGCCGAAAAAGGAAATGACGCTCGGCAGATCGATCTTGTAGAAGCGGTTGTGCAGCCATGCCACGCCCAGCCCCACGATGATGCCGCCGAAAACGCCCATTTCGAGCGATTGAATGCCGACCACCGACGAGATCGTGCCCTCGAGCACCTCCTCCCCTTCAAGTCCGCCCGTCAGCCACAGCAGGGTCGAGATGGTCTGGTGCATGACGATAAAAGCGATCGCCGCCGACAGGGTCGCGGTCGCTTTCTCGTTCTCCGCCATGCCGAGGGCTACGCCCATCGCGAATATGATCGGCAGGTTGCCGAAGATGATGTTGCCCGTATCGCTCATGATCGTGAGGATGAAGTTCAGCACCGTCCCCTCCCCGAGCAGTCCCTCGAGGCGGTAGGTCTCGATCATGGCAGGGTTGGTGAAGGATGCACCGATGCCGAGCAGCAGTCCCGCGATCGGCAACAACGCAATGGGCAGCATAAAGGAGCGCCCCACCCTCTGAAGTACGCTGAACACAGCGCCCGTTTTTTTGGTTTTTGTCATGTTTATCGCGGGAACCCTTTTGAAAAAGGGTTCCCCTGAGTTCAGCTGTGCCGAACTCGTCCCTCCATAAAACTTCTTATATGCCCGACAAATACTTGTCGGGCAGCTTGTAAACAAATCACATCATCAAAAACAGATTGTTTATCAAAGGTTTTTGAAGATTCTTAAGCGGGGTAAAGCACTCTTTTGTCGGCACCCCCTGCGCGGCAAGTATTTGCCGCGCTTAAAAAAGTTCTTTGCGTCGCTTTCTCGGAAGAAAGAGACCGGGATGCAGGGGTAGAGCCCCTACCGGGGTTTGGGGCAGAGCCCCAAATACAACTCTTCAACCGCATCCATGCGCTATCTTTTCTGCACGCGCATCACGATGTCTCGTCCGCCGCGGACCGTCCCCTTCTCCCGCTCGACCGCGGCGACCTCCTCCATGTTGGTGATCACGAGCGGGGTCAGCGTGCTGTAGCCGCCCTCACGCACGAGGTCGAGGTCGACGACTGCCACAAGGTCGCCCCTGCGCAGGCGATCACCCAGCTTGACCTTGGGGCAGAAGCCCTTCCCCTTCAGCTCGACCGTGTCGATGCCGATATGCAGCAGAAGTTCGAGCCCGTCGGCAGAGGTGATGCTGTAGGCGTGCCCCGTCTCGGTGATGCCGCTCACCACGCCGTCGCAGGGACTGCAAAAATGCCCGCCCGTCGGCTCGATCGCGATCCCCTCGCCGAGCATTCCCTCGGCAAAAGCAGGGTCGGGCAGATCCTCCAAATTCACGATCGTACCGTCGACCGGTGCGATCAATTCGCCATGTTTCATAATACCGTCCTTTCTGAGTACAATTGCTTCGGTCACCCGTTGGGTGGCTCTTTTTGTTTATTTTTACCGCCGCGGCGAAATTCATGCACGCGCGCGCAAAAAATCCGACCGTTCGCTCATGCGGTCGGATTTTTCGAGTTTTTTCATACCTGCAACTGAATCATACGCAGTCATACGGTATAATAAAATTGCCATTCACAGCGAGCGGTTGTTTGTGGATGCCAAAAGACCTGTTGGAAGGAGGAATAACCGAACCATTAACACAGAAAAGGAGAAATTATGATTACGATTGAAAACAGACGCAAAGTGCTCTTTCAGTGGGATCTGGGACAGCGCATCATCATCGAGGGCTATCCCGTCGGGACAAAGGTGCATTTTGCCAACCGCAGGAAGAGCGACAGTCCCGCACTGGTCGTCGAAGCATATGCCGAAGAGGGCACAATCTACGCCGACATCCCCAACGTCCTGCTGCAGACGGCGGGCGATCTGCAAATTTACGTCTACCCCGAAAACGGGGGCGAGGCACATACCGAAGGGCGCCTCATATTTGCGGTGATCCCCCGCGAAAAGCCCGCAGACTACGTCTACACCGAAACCGAGGTGATGCACTGGGAGAGGCTCGATGCCCGACTGACCGAGATCGAGCAGAACGGAGGTAGCATCCCGGGCTCACCCGGTGCGCCGGGCTACACGCCTGTCCGAGGGGTGGACTACTGGACAGCCGAGGACG
>CAYRQA010000146.1:0-4519 GCA_964426285.1 uncultured Lachnospiraceae bacterium
ATTCACGAATCGTCCGTCGTAGGATTTACGCCGAATAATAATATTTCAAATTGCCTGTAGCGGGCGATGCATGAATCGCCCCTACAAGGTTGGACGCTTTATTAACCATCCCGCCAAATGGCAGAGCCATTTGGCTTTATAAAAGTTCTTTAGGGGTTTGGGGGCTTTCTTTCAAGAAAGCCCCCAAGAGAAGAAAAAACCATGATAAAACTGACCAAGCGAGCGCTGTATACGCCCGAAGCGGAGCTATTCGGCGCGTTCGACAATCGAGAACAGCTCACATTTACGCTCACTGCCGATCGCGAGGAGGGCGTAGCCGATCCTCGGCTCGAGCTCTACCGCGACGATGACGGCGCACAGCTCGTCTTCCCCTTCGCATGGCACGAGCCGACGAGCGAGCACGCAAATGATAAGTACACACTGCGCCTGAATCTTGCCGATCTCTGCCTCGGGGAGGACGGGCTCTTCTGGTATACGGTCACCTTCGACAGTCCCGAGGGGAAAAAGCGCCTTTCCTGCGACCAATTTGCCTACGCGCCCAAGTGTATGCCCGCCGATTGGGGGCATATTGCCTTCCAGCTCACCGTTTACCGTCCCGAGGGCGAAGCACCGAAAAGACAAGCGGGCGGCGTGATGTACCACATCTTCATCGATCGCTTCTGCAAGGGAAGCAGGGAAGTGCCCTGCCGTGAGGACGCACTGCTGGCGGCTGACTGGGATCACGATCTGCCGCAGTTTGCCGAGTATCCCGGCGGCTACGTCGAAAACAACCTCTTTTTCGGTGGCACATTGTGGGGCGTTTCCGAAAAACTCGACTATCTTGCCTCACTCGGGGTCACGATTCTCTATCTTTCGCCCATTTTCGAGGCATACTCGAATCACAAGTACGACACGGGCGACTATATGAAGGTCGACGATATGTTCGGCGGTGAGGAAGCCTTCGAGCGCCTGCTCGAAGAGGCGAAAAAGCGTGGCATTGCCATCATCCTCGACGGTGTCTTCAACCACACGGGCGCAGACAGCCGCTACTTCAACAAAAAAGGGCGCTACGAGAGCGTCGGTGCTTATCAGTCGACCGATTCACCCTACCGCGACTGGTTCGAGTTTTACGAATATCCCGACCGCTACCGCTGTTGGTGGGGGATTGATATTCTGCCTGCGGTCACAACCACAAATCCTGCTTATACGGAATATATCTGCGGTGAGAATGGCGTTGCGGCGCATTATCTGAAAAAGGGCATCGCAGGCTGGCGGCTTGACGTGGCGGACGAGCTGAATATGTCCTTCCTCGAAGCACTGCGTGCCGCAATCAAGACGGTCGACAAAGATGCGCTCCTCTACGGCGAGGTTTGGGAGGATGCCTCCTACAAGGAAGCCTATGGCACCCGCCGCCGCTATTTCCGTGGGGCACAGCTCGATTCGGTCATGAACTACCCCCTCAAAAATGGGGTGATCCACTATGTGAAAACGGGCGACAGCAAGCCGCTCTTCGAGGCTTCGGCGGGGCTCTACCGCCATTATCCCAAGGCGACGAGCGATCTGCTCATGAACTTCCTCGGTACGCACGATACCGAGCGCGTGCTGACAGTCCTGGGCGGTGTGGAGGCGGGCGATCGCCCTGCATCGCAGCTTGCGGAGCTTCGCATGAGCGAAAGCGAGCGTGAAAGTGCAATTGCGCTCCTCAAACTGGCGTTTTTGCTTGTCTCGACCCTCCCTGGTATCCCCTGCATCTACTACGGCGATGAGGCGGGCGTCGAGGGCTACCGCGATCCCTTCAACCGAATGCCCTACCCGTGGGGACGGGAGGACAAGGCACTGACCGAGCATTACCGCACGCTCGGACGCATTCGTGCAGAGCACCGCACCCTCTTCGGCGAGGGCTACTTCAAGGTGATCGAGGATCTGCCGTACGGGGTCTTTGCCTTCGAGCGCTGGAATAGTGACGAGCGGATCATGGTCGTTGTCAACCGTTCGGGCGAGCCTTTCGCACTCCCCAAGGCGGGCAATGACCTGCTCACGGGCGAGCGCGTGAAGACTGTCGAGCCCGACGGCGCAGTGATTGTAGAGGAATGAATGATCTCATAAGGGGTGCTTTCTTGAAAGAAAGCACCCCTTAAACCCCGAAAGAACTTTTGAAAGACGGCGAGAATTCGCCGTCTGATTGACTGTGTTTTTTGTGCGCGGCAAGTATTTGCCGCGCTGATTAAAGTTTTCAGGGGGTCTTAGGGAGCGCTTTTTCAAAAGCGCTCCCTAAAATACAAATTTTTTTATGAAAATCGCACAAAATTCACACCTTGTTCAGAAATTGGTGCTATACTGTTTTCACTGTAATGAAAGGACGGAATTTTAACTATGAAACTTAAATCGATATTGGCACTGCTGTTGGCGCTCTGCTGTATGCTGCCGCTGTCTGCCTGCTCCTCGAGCGGAGGCGGCGGAACGGGCGACGGCGCCGTCGAAAAAGGCGAAGTGAAGGTAAAGGTGATCAAGGGCGGCCGTTCGCAATGTCTGGTCGTGCGCACCTCCGACGCGACGGTGGTCATCGATACCGCGGACGTTGAAAATGCGGCTGATCTGACCGAATTCCTGGCTGAAAAGGGCATTACGCAGGTCGATGCGGTCATCCTGACCAACTATTCGAAGAAGTGCATCGGCGGTATGCCCGATCTGCTCTCCTCGGGTGTGACCGTCAAGGAAGTGTACGGTCCTACCTACGTCAAGGACAGCAATTCCTACACCCTCTTCGACAACGCCATGCAGAGTTATGACCTGAGCGTCAAGAAGGTCGACAAGGAAAAGACGATCAAGTTCGGCGACCTGTCGCTGACCATGTATCCTGCGCTCAAGGATTACGCGACCGCCGATGATGAGAACGACAACGGCAACTCGATGGCTGTTGCCCTCAACTTCGGCGAGACTTCGATGCTCTTCACCAGCCGTGTCGACGGCGACCGTGTGACCGAGCTGGTAGGTCAGCTGGACGGCAAGACCTTCGATCTCTTCACCGTGCCCAACTTCGCGATCTACGATCAGAATACGCCCGCGCTCTTCTCGGCAGTCAAGGCGACCTATGCGGCTGTGATCGCGTCGACCACCAACCCGCCCGAAGACGCTACGATGAATGCCCTCGCAGACGCAGGCATCGAGACCTCGAAAATCCGCATCACCTCGAACGGCTCTATCGAGATCTCCTCCGACGGCAAGACCGTTACAATGAAACAGTGATTGGCTTAGGGGGAACCTTTTGAGAAAGGTTCCCTCTAAAACCCCTTCGAAAACTTTAAAAATGCCGTGCGAATACTCGCACGGCTCATTTGTTTTCGAAACTCACCTTCTCGCGAAGGATCGTCTCGGCACGCCCATCGTGGGCGAAAAGGAAGAGCTCGTTCCACTTTGTCAGCTCGAGAAAAGTGTCGTCCTGCTCCCGAAGTCGGGGCGTTTCGACCAGCCAAAGGCAGATACAGCGTACCGATACATTTCCGATTTTGGCGCCTCTGCCGACATAATTCAGCTCGAACGTCTTGGCATACAGCACATCCCGGTAATTGACTTTGCGGATGATCTTTCCTCGATAGTCTCGCAGAAGCAGGGAATCGTCGTAAAACTCGACCGTGTTGCTTCGGTGCAGTGTGGTTCGCCAAACGAGAAGGACGAGAATGGTCGGGAGTGCGAGCAGTCCCGCACCGACCCATAGCGGAGCATAAACGAACGTGCCGATCGCAGAGCTGACAGCCAATCCACCCAAAATGCAGACGAGCGGAAGCATCCGTCGTTGCAACCAACGGCGCTCACGATAAAATTGAAGGGGAATTTGGGAAATGGTGAGGATCGGTGACATAATAACTCCTATTTTTAAAATCAGCCGGGCAAGTATTTGCCCGGCTCAGACTGAAGACAAAATGTATTTGGTGCTTTGCCCCAAACCCCATTTAGGGGACTTTTTGAAAAAGTCCCCTAAAAACCTTCAAAAACTTTTTGGAAATGACTTATTTTTCACTCCTAAAAAATCATGAATTGTTTTGTCTACACTTTGAGCCGACGAGAATTCGTCGGCTTTTTAAGTTCTTGGGAGGGGGCTAAGGGGGAGGACTTCTTTCAAGAAGTCCTCCCCCTTATGAGATAAAATTATTCCTTGAAAATCTCGCTTGCGGTGGTGGCAAGACCTGCGAGGGACTGGAGGTTGCTGGGGATGATGATCTTGGTAGCCTGACCGTCGGCGACCTTTTCCATCGTCTCGAGCGACTTGATGTTCAGGACAGCCTGCGAGGGGTTCGCTTCGTTGATGAGGCGGATGCCTTCGGCGGTCGCGGTCTGAACCTTGAGGATCGCTTCTGCTTCACCTTCGGCTTCGACGATCTTCGATTCACGCTCTGCTTCGGCGGCGAGGATCTTTGCCTGCTTTTCGGCTTCTGCGGCGAGGATCTGCGATTCTTTGCGGCCTTCGGCGATCAGAATAGCCGATCTCTTTTCGCCCTCGGCACGGAGGATCGCTTCACGGCGTTCACGCTCAGCCTTCATC
>CAYRQA010000147.1:0-4511 GCA_964426285.1 uncultured Lachnospiraceae bacterium
TTTCCGTCCCTCTCCCCTTAAGAGCCCCTCACCCTCCTTCCTCATGGGTGCGGTGAAAAAATATAAGTGCGCGACGAGCATTCGCCGCGCTTAAAAAGTTCTTTGAAGAGGGTTTAAGGGAGAAACTTTCTTGAAAGAAAGTTTCTCCCTTGCGAAATAATTCATTCCTTTATTTCTCTTCAGCGTAGGCAGTTGCGGCGGCGATGAAGTCGCGGAAGAGGGGGTGAGCGCGGTTGGGACGGCTGCGGAATTCGGGATGGAACTGCGCGCCGAGGTGCCAACGGTTGCCGGGCACTTCAGCCATTTCGCAGAGACGCTCATTGGGCGAGAGACCCGAGAGTAGAAGTCCCGCATCGGTGAGCTGAGGACGGAACTGGTTGTTGACCTCGAAACGATGGCGGTGGCGCTCGTAGATGAGGTTTTCACCGTAAGCCTTTTCTGCAAGTGAATCGGGTGCGATCTTGCAGGGATAGAGACCCAGACGCATGGTGCCGCCCTTCTGATCAACGTCCTTCTGTTCGGGCATGATATCGATGACGGGATACTTGCAGTCGGGATCGAACTCGGTCGAGTAAGCGCCTTCCAGTCCTGCAACGTGACGGGCGTATTCAACGACCATCATCTGCATACCGAGGCAGATGCCAAAACAGGGGATGTTATTTTCACGCGCATAGCGGATCGAGCTGATCATGCCCTCGATGCCGCGATCGCCAAAGCCGCCGGGCACGATGATGCCGTCATAGCCCGCGAGCTTTTCGGCAACGCTCTCGTCGGTGATGTTCTCCGACTGAACCCAACCGATCTCGACCTCGGCATTGTTGGCAAAGCCCGCATGACGGAGCGATTCCGCAACCGACAGGTAAGCATCCTCGAGCTCGACGTACTTGCCAACCAGTGCAATTCTGCACTTTCTGCCGAGATGCTTGATATTGTCGCACATTGCCTCCCATTCGGCGAGATCAACGGGATTGTCTAATCCAAAGTGACGGCAGACGACCTTCGCAAGTCCCTGCTTTTCAAGCAGCAGCGGCACTTCGTAGAGGGTCTCTGCGGTGAGGTTTTCGATGACGCAATCGGGCGATACGTTGCAGAAGAGGCTGAGCTTCTGCTTCATCTCGTCGGGCAGCTCGGTTTCGGTGCGGCAAACGAGAATGTCGGGCTGGATGCCGAGCGAGAGCAGCTCCTTGACCGAGTGCTGGGTCGGCTTGCTCTTGAGCTCCTTCGAGCCCGAAATATAGGGTAGCAGGGTAACGTGAATAAAGAGGCAGTTTTCGCGGCCGACTTCACGCTGTACCTGACGGATGGCTTCAAGGAAGGGCTGCGACTCGATGTCGCCGACCGTGCCGCCGATCTCGGTGATCAGCACCTCGGCACCCGTGTTCTTTGCCGCTACATAGACGCGACCCTTGATCTCGTTGGTGATGTGCGGGATGACCTGCACGGTGCCGCCGAGGTAATCGCCGCGGCGCTCCTTGGTGATGACAGACCAGTAGATCTTACCGGTGGTCACGTTCGACAGCTTGGACATCGATTCATCGACGAAGCGCTCGTAGTGACCCATATCGAGGTCGGTCTCGGCACCGTCGTCGGTGACGAAGACCTCGCCGTGCTGGTAGGGGCTCATCGTGCCCGGATCTATATTAATGTAGGGATCGAATTTCTGAAGCGACACCTTATAGCCTCTGTTTTTCAGAAGTCTGCCCAGCGATGCAGCGGTAATACCCTTACCAAGTCCGCTGACCACGCCGCCCGTGACGAACACATATTTGGTTCCCATGAAAAAGTCCTCCATGTTTTGATAAATAACAATACATAGTTATTATACCGCATATTTCGTGCGCTGTCAACTCTGTTGCGACATTTTTTGTCAATTTATTTTTGCAATCATGCGCCTCACAAAAAAAGCGCAAATCGTATTGACAAATGATGCTTTCGTGCTATAATAAGATAGGAAAATAAATTCGTTTTTGCACAGTTTTTTTGCGCGCGACGAGCATTCGGCGCGCCTATCAAAGTTCTTGAAGGTCCTTAGGGAACTTCTTTCAAGAAGTTCCCTAAGCGGGGTTTGGGGCAGCACCCCAAATGCATAGCGCCCCAAATATATTTGATTTTACGGAGATTTTTATGAAATACTATGAAATGAAGGTTGCGGGGCTTGACCGCAAACTGCCCATCTGTCCGCTGAGTGACACCCTCTCGATCGCCGGCTTCGTGATCTTCGGCGATCAGGCGCTCACCGTCGCCTGCGCACGCGATCTGCTCACCAAAGCCCCCGACTTCGACTACCTCATCACCGCCGAAGCAAAGGGCATCCCGCTCGCGCACGAAATGGCACGCCAGCGTGGAGACGAAAAGTATTTCGTCGCCCGCAAAGCCACCAAGCTCTACATGACCGACATCTTCGGTGTCGAGGTGCGCTCGATCACCACCGACCGCGTCCAGCACCTCTACCTCGACGGCGAGGACGCCAAGCTGATGAAGGGCAAGAAGATCCTCATCGTTGACGACGTGATCTCGACGGGCGAGAGCCTTCGTGCGGTCGAGGAACTGGTCAAGTCGGCAGGCGGTGAGATCTGCGGCAGGATGTCGATCCTTGCCGAGGGCGATGCGGCTGACCGCGACGACCTCATCTTCCTCGAAAAGCTCCCGCTGTTTACACCCGACGGGAAACCGATTGGATAAGCACATCTCAACAAATTCGGTGCGCCTCGTAGGGGCGATTCACGAATCGCCCGTCACAAATATTTGCACCAATCAACATTTCTGCAAACCGCACGTTGCGGGCGATTCGTGAATCGCCCCTGCGGGTTTTCAACAATACGAACTATCTTCGCCGTCCCCGACGGCATCCACAAGGAGGCAACATGAAATCTGATCTCTTACTCAGAAGCGAGACCGCGAGAAAACTCTACGCCGAGGTCAAAGACCTGCCGATCTACGACTATCACTGTCACCTCAATCCGAAGGAGATCTGGGAGGACAAGTCCGCAGGCAACCTGACCGAGCTCTGGCTGGGCGGCGACCACTACAAATGGCGTCTGATGCGTCAGAGCGGCATCGAGGAAAAGTACATCACGGGCGACGCTTCCCCCAAGGAGAAGCTGCGCGCCTATGCGGCTGCTATCTCGACCGCGCCGGGCAACCCGCTTTACATCTGGTCGCACATGGAGCTCTCGCGCTATTTCGGCATCGAAGACCTGCTCACCCCCGAAACCTCCGATGCCATTTTCGACCGTGCTTCCGAAGTCATCGCGCGTGAGAATCTCTCCCCCCGCAAGCTGATCGCCATGAGCAACGTAGCGGTCGTCTGCACCACCGACGATCCCGCAGATGAGCTCATTTGGCACGAAAAGCTGGCAAAGGACGACACCCTCACCTGCCGCGTGCTTCCCTCCTACCGCCCCGACAAGCTGATGCTCGTGCGCGCACAGGGCTACGGCGACTACCTGAAGAAGCTCGAAGCGGTCAGCGGTGTGAAGATCGATTCCTACGCATCGCTGATGAAGGCGGCTGAGGTGCGGCTTGATGCATTCGTCGCACTCGGTTGCGTCTGCACCGACCTCGGCATCCCCGCATTCCCCTCGTCGGTCGGCAGCAAAGCCGATGCCGAGGAGACCTTCGCCGCAGTACTGGCAGGCAAAGAAATCACCGACGACGCTTACGGCGCATTCCTCGGCAGAGCAATGGTCGATCTCGCCGCCCTGTACAAGTCGCGTAATATGCTCATGCAGATCCACATGGCTGTGCTCCGCAACGTGAACACCCCCCTCTTCAAGGCGATCGGCGTAGACGCAGGCGGCGACTGCATCAGCGATCCCATCCCCGGTCTGCATCTGACTACCCTGCTCAACACCATGCACACCGAAGACGGTCTGCCCTCGACTGTGCTCTACACGCTCAATCCCTCGATGAATGCGATGATGAGCTCGATCGCAGGCTCTTTCCCGAACGTGGTCGTCGGAGCAGCATGGTGGTTCTGCGACCATGCGCGCGGCATCGAAGAGGTGATGAACGTCATCGCCGAGACGGGGCAGATCGGCAGCTTCTACGGTATGCTCACCGATTCCCGCTCCTTCCTCTCCTACACCCGTCACGACTACTTCCGCCGCATCCTCTGCTCCTTCCTCGCCGACTTCGTCGATCGCGGTGAGTTCGATGCCTCCCTCGCCCTCCCCCTCGCCAAGCGCATCTCCTGCGAAAACATCGCGAACAAGTTAGGAAAATAAGTTAAAATATTCGAGGCTCCGCCTCGAGCTCCGGCAAGGGCTCTGCCCTTGCATCCCGGTCGCTTTCTTGAAAGAAAGCGACGCAAAGAACTTTTAATTAGCGCGGCAAATGCTTGCCGCGCAGGATGGCGCTCCCCAAGCCCAAGGCTCCCTCTCCGAGGGAGCTGTCGAGCAGTAGCTACGCGACTGCGAGACTGAGGGAGTTCACGATTCTCGCAGAGAATCGTTTCCGAACTTCTTCCCTATTCCCTATTCCCTATTCCCTATTCCCTATTCCCTATTCCC
>CAYRQA010000148.1:0-4399 GCA_964426285.1 uncultured Lachnospiraceae bacterium
ATATTATATATCCTCCAAATCGTTTATCAAATAAACTACCCTACATTATAGCTCAAAAATCCCCGTCTGTCAAGAATTATAACATAAAAAGACGAAAAAATGAATGATCTGATCATACTTGGGGCTCTGCCCCACACCTCGGCAGGAACTTCTTGAAAGAAGTTCCTGCACCTCAAGAACTTTTGAAATGCCCGACGAATGCTCGTCGGGCAGGGAATAACTTTATTATCCTTTGTAGGGACAGGCGTCCTCGACTGTCCGAAAACGAACGATTTACTCTTATAATGAAAATCTGCGAAAAAACTTTAACGGACAGTCGAGGACGCCTGTCCCTACAGGATCGGTTGGGATTTCCCACAAACCAAAAACCGCCCATTTCGGGCGGTTTTTGGGAGATCATTTGATTTCTACAGTCAGCTTTTTGCCGTCTGCGTTGGCTGCGGATTTCATCACGGTTCTGATCGCTTTGGCGATGCGTCCATGACGACCGATCACCTTACCCATGTCGCTTTCGGCGACCGAAAGGGTCAGGATCACGCCTTCTACTTCATCTTCGGTCTCGACCACTGCAACTTCTTCGGGATAATCAACCAAAGCCTTTGCAATGTCGGTCAGTGTTTTTTTCAGATCCGACATTTTAATTACCTCAGGGTAAAATTACTTCTCGAGACCGCAGTTCTTGAGAAGAGACTTAACGGTTTCGGTGGGCTGAGCGCCGTTCTTGATCCACTGAGCAGCCTTCTCGGTGTCGATCTTGACCTCGGCGGGGTTGGTCATGGGGTTGTAGTAGCCGATCTCCTCGATGAAACGACCGTCGCGGGGATATCTCGAGTCTGCTACCACTACGCGGTAAAAGGGAGCCTTCTTTGCGCCCATTCTTCTGAGTCTGATTTTAACTGCCATTGTTCTGTTCCTCCAAAATTAAAAATGAAAATATATCTAAGACAGAGCACGCGCGTTTGACAGCGTAGGAAGCTGTACCAAAGGTCAGTGCAGTTTCCTACACTGTAAACAGATGGCGCTCTGCTTAAACCAAAATAAATTAGAATCCCAAGCGGAATTTCCCTTTTTGCCGCTCGGCAAGAAGAGGGAAACTTAGAAGCCCAATCTGAACTTGCCCTTCTTTCCGAGTGCACCTTTCGAAAGCTGTTTCATGAGCTTCGAGGTCTGGTCAAACTGCTTGAGCAGTCTGTTGACCTCTTCAACGGGGCGTCCGCTGCCTGCGGCGATGCGCTTTTTGCGCGATGCGTTGATGATGTCGGGCTTTGCACGTTCCTTGGGGGTCATCGAAGTGATGATCGCTTCCATGTGTGCCATCGCCTTTTCGTCGATCTGCGCATCCTTGAGTGCGCCCGGCTTCATACCGGGGATCATCGCGGCGATCTGGTCCATACTGCCCATGTTCTTGATCTGCTGGAACTGCTCGAGGTAATCGTCGAGCGTGAAGGAGGACGAGCGGAGCTTCTGTTCGAGCTCTGCCGCCTTTTTCTCGTCGTAAGCCTGCTCGGCTTTCTCGATAAGCGTGAGCATATCGCCCATACCGAGGATTCTCGACGCCATGCGGTCGGGGTGGAAGGGTTCGATCGTGTCGAGCTTTTCGCCCGTGCCGACGAATTTGATCGGCTTGCCCGTGACGTGGCGTACCGACAGTGCGGCGCCGCCTCTGGTATCGCCGTCGAGCTTGGTGAGCACCACGCCCGTGATATCGAGTTGATCGTTGAAGGTCTGTGCCACGTTGACGGCATCCTGACCGAGCATTGCGTCGATGGTCAGCAGGATCTCGGTCGGCTCGACCTTTTCCTTGATCTTGACCAGCTCTTCCATCATGTCCTCGTCGATGTGCAGTCGACCTGCGGTATCGATGAAGACCATGTCGTAGCCGTTCTTTTCGGCGTATTTGACACCCTCGGTCGCAATCTTGACAGGCGATTCCTTGTCGCCCATGGTAAATACGGGGATGCCAAGCTGTCCGCCGACGACCTCTAACTGTTTAATCGCCGCGGGACGGTAGACGTCGCAGGCGACGAGCAGGGGACGCTTGCCCTGTTTCTTGTAAAGCCCCGCGAGCTTGCCCGCATGGGTGGTCTTACCTGCGCCCTGCAGACCGCACATCATGATGATCGTGGGAGGCTTGGACGCAATTTCTAACTTAGAGACACTGCCGCCCATGAGTTCGGTCAGCTCTTCGTTGACGATTTTGATGATCTGCTGTGCGGGCATCAGGCTCTCGAGCACTTCGCTGCCGACTGCACGGTCTGTGACCGTCTTGATGAAGTCCTTGACGACCTTGAAGTTGACGTCTGCCTCGAGCAGTGCGAGCTTGACCTCGCGCATTCCTGCCTTGACGTCGGCTTCGGTCAGCTTGCCCTTGTTTCGGAACTTCTTGAACGCCTCACTCAGCTTATCCGATAAACTTTGGAACATGGTTTCTCCTTTGGGGCGCTGCCCCAAACCCCGCCAAGGGCTCTGCCCTTGGATCCCGGCAGAGCCCTTTTTAAAAAAAGGTTTCTGAACTTCCAAAAACTTTTGGGAAGGGGATTTTATATGATTATTGTTGGTTTGCGGTATATCTCGTAGGGGACGGCGCCCTCGACTGTCCGTCTAAGGATTTACACCAACCCTAAATTGATGCGCCTGTATGTTGGTCTGCGGTATATCTCGGTAGGGGAGGGGCTTGCTCCTCCCGCGGATCGTGCGATCATTCTCCCGTCTCACCCCAGCGGCATTTCCTCGAGCGCCTTCACGATTTCACCTGTGCCCTCGATTTTCTTCAGCCGTTCGAGCACGAAATCGACCGTTTCGGCGCGTTTTTTGTAGCTTTCGTAGAGCCCGAGCTTTTCTTCGGCATCGCGCAGGATCGCCTCGGCTTTCTGAAGCCCTGCACGCACACCCTGACGGGTGATGCCCGTGAGCTCGGCGATCTCACTAAGCGACAGATCGTCGTTGTAGCTGTAATCGGTCAGTTCGCGCTGACGTTCGGTGAGCAGACCGCAGTAAAACTCAAGCAGCAGAGAAAGATCGAGATTCTTCGCTGCCATATGCCCACCTCCACAGCTGTAAAGCAAAACACTGTACAGCATTATAGCACAATAAAGGCACTTTGTCAAGGGCTAAAAGACATTTTTTTACCGTCAAATCGCACAACAAAACAGAAAAACGCACAAAACCCTTGACCTCAACCGCATTTTGGGCTAAAATAGAGGTAGTCGAGGTGTTAGGGAGCAAGATGGCGAACAGCACAAATGTGGCGGGAGCAAGCCCCCGCCCACGAGAGGCAACAACATACTATCGTAAATCATAAAATCCTCTTCCAAAAGTTTTTGGAAGTGCAGAAACCTTTTTTAAAAAGGTTTCTGCCGGGATCCAAGGGCAGAGCTCTTGGCGGGGTTAAGGGGCAGAGCCCCAAAGGAGATAAAAATTATGCAAATAGCTGTCATTACAGGTGCGTCGGCGGGCATGGGACGGGAGTTCGTCCGTCAGATCGCGAAAAAATATGGTGAACTTGATGAAATATGGGTGATCGCGCGCAGAGAGGAGCGCCTGATAGAGCTGAGAGACGAGCTCGGGGGCAAGATCCGCCCGCTGGCGCTCGATTTGTGCGACGAGGGTAGCTTTGATTCGCTGAAAAGTGCGCTCGAAGAGGCAAATGCCGAGGTCGAACTGCTCGTCACGGCGGCGGGGCTGGGCAAATACGGCGCATTCCCGAAGCTGTCCGAAGCAAACGCCGAGCTGATGGTACAACTCAACATCCTCGGCATGATGCGCAGCGTCCGCGCCTGCCTTGATTCGCTCGCAGAGGGCGGCAGGATCATCCTGCTCGGCTCGCAGTCGTCCTTCCAGCCTCTCCCGCACTTCAATATCTACGCCGCCACCAAAGCCTTTACCCTTCATTTCGGGAGGGCGCTCCACCGTGAGCTGAAGGAGCGGCGGGTCAGCGTCACCACTCTCTCGCCCGGCTATGTCGACACCGAGTTCTTCTCTGTCGCCGAGAAGAGCGAAGACCCCGATGCTTGCACCAACTTTTCGCCGCTCTACGATCCCGTTTTCGTCGTGAAGAAGGCACTGAAGGCATCGGAGCGCAGAAAAGACGTCTGCGTGCCCGGCTTGCAGGTCAAATGTATGCGCCTGCTGGCGAAGCTCTTACCGCACGCACTCGTGATGAAGGTTTGGATGAAGATCAAATAAGCGAAAAACGCAGAAACGACACTCGATCGTTTCTGCGTTTTGTTATCCTGCCCGACGAGTATTCGTCGGGCATTTTATAAAGTTTTGGGAGGTGCAGGAACCTTTTTTCAAAAAGGTTCCTGTCGGAGCTCGAGGCAGAGCCTCGAATACGATAAATTTCGATTAAAAATACAATCTTTCCAAAACCCTTGATATTTCAAGGCTTTTCGCCTAT
>CAYRQA010000149.1:0-4379 GCA_964426285.1 uncultured Lachnospiraceae bacterium
TCGGCAGCCTGGATGCCGCCCTCTGCCATCATGGTGTTGGCGTCGCCCATACGCAGCTTGGTCACGATCATGACCTTTGCGCCGTTGTTGTCAGCTTCGATCGCCGCAGAAGTACCTGCGCCGCCGCCGCCGATGACCAGCACGTCCACGTCGTAGTCGACCTTGCTCAGGTCAATGTCGGCGGGATTGATGCGGCTGTTTGCCTGCAGGATGGCAGCCAGTTCCTTCGGAACCTTTTCGCCCTTGTTGGGACCGATCTGCAGGACTTCGAACTCGCTCTGGATATAGTCGGGGTGATATGTAGCCAGAACGTTTTCCTTTTCCTCCGCAGTCATGCGGGTAGGCTCCATTGCGGCGTTTGCCGCACGGTTTGCTTCGACCTTTTTGATCGATTCAAGCATTTTTTCGTTGGTATACATCGAAGTCCCTCCTTATTTCTCGATTTCTCTGTTGTTGTAGAGCTCTTTCATTTCCGAAACGGGCTTCTGCATCAGATTTTCCAGCAGTTCCTTGAAGGTGCCGTCCTTGATCTCCTGTACGCGCTCTTCGAGGTGAGCGGTCTTGGGCGCAAGGTACTTGCCGTTGAGACGGCGGGCGAGCATAGCAACCTGCGGATGCGAGATGCCTGCGGGGCATCTGGACGAACATACGCCGCACATGACGCAGTCGAAGGACTCCTCTGCACACTTCTCGTACTCACCGCGCTGTGCGTATGCGATGTACTGCATAACGTTCAGCTCCTGGGTACAAGCCTTGGTGCAGGCATTGCAGCCTACGCAAGCGTAGATCTCGGGGTAGAGCTGCATCATGATCTGCTCGGTGGGCTTTACTTTTTCGATGTCGAACACCTGCTTGACGAGCGGGAAGAAGGGCAGGGTCGCGATATACATACCTTCCTCTACCTTGGTCTGGCAAGCGAGGCAGGATTTGAGCTCCTGCTGACCCTTGATACGGTAGATGGTGGCACAGGCACCGCAGAAGCCGTTACGGCATCCGCAGCCACGAACGAGCTGGTAGCCCGCATACTCCATGGCGCACATGATCGTCAGGTCGGCAGGTACCGAATATTTCTTACCAAACAGGTAAATATTAACCATTTCTTGCATGATAATTCCTCTTTTCCATCAATATTCGTTAGGCAGTTCATCGAGCTGGTCGCAGCGGAATACCGGACCGTCCTTGCAGACGTACTTGTTGCCGATATTGCATCTGCCGCACTTGCCGACGCCGCACTTCATGCGGAGTTCCATCGTGGTGAACACTTGGGTCTTGTTGAAGCCGAGCTCCTGCAGACCTGCAAGGGTGAACTTGATCATAATGGGGGGACCGCAGATGATCGCAGTCTTGTTGACGTCAAAGCCCAATTCCTTGACGTAGTTGGGCACGAAGCCGACGTGACCGTCCCAGCCTTCCTGCTCGCGGTCGGTGGTCAGGTGCACGTTGACACCCTCGGTGACCATCCATTCGTTGATGATCTCCTGATAGTCAACCAGATCGTCCATCGAACGGGCACCGTAGACGATGTCTACACTGCCGTACTGGTCGCGGTAGTGGCGAACGTAGTTGATGACCGAGCGGAGGGGTGCGAGACCGATACCGCCTGCGATGAAGAGCAGATCCTTGCCCTTGAAGGTCGATTCAACCGGGAAGCCGTTGCCGTAAGGACCGCGGATGGTGACCTGCTGACCGACCTCCATGGCGTGCAGCCAGGTGGTGAGGCATCCGCACTTTTTGATGGAAAATTCCATGAATTCGGTGTTCGTGGGCGAAGAAGTGATCGAGAACATCGCTTCGCCTACACCGGGGATCGAGAGCATTGCGCACTGTCCGGGGATGTGCTCAAATGCCTTCTTGCCGTCGGGGGTAACGACGCGGAAGGTCTTGACGTCGGTGGTGTCGATACGGATATCGGTGACCACGCCGAGCTTGGGGATCAAAGTTTCGTTCATTCTGCGTCACCTCCCAGAGATTTCATAACTTTTACGATATTCATGTTGATGGGGCACTTGGCAAGGCATCTGCCGCAGCCTACACAGCCGAACTCGCCGTCATTGTTCATGGGGAAGTAGACCAGCTTGTGCATAAAGCGCTGACGGAAGCGCTCAACCTGCGAGTTACGCGAGTTGCCGTGCGCCATCTTGGTAAAGTCGGAGTACATACAGCTGTCCCAGCAGCGTGCACGCTTGACGCCGTGACCGGTGTCGAAGTCGAAGACGTCGTAGCACTGGCAGGTGGGGCATACGAAGGTGCAGGTGCCGCAGCCAAGGCAAGCCTTGGAGAGCTCGGGCCATTTTGCCGAGTTGAACTTTTCGAGCAGAACGTCGCCCTTGAAGGACTGGGTCGGCAGATTCTGCAGGGGGAGCTTCTCGGCGATCGCCTTGACAGTTGCCTTCTGCGCGTCTACCGCGCTCTCGTCGCCCTCTTCGGTAAGCGATGCGACCTTCGCGAGCAGTGCTTCACCCTTCTCGGTGTTGGCGCTCAGCCAGAGTGCATCATCGGTCATCCATGCCGCAACGTCGCCCTCGGGCGCGGTCATATCGATGCCGAAGGTTCCGCAGAAGCAGGTCTCGGCGGGACGGGTGCAGGCGACCGAAATAATGGTGCCATGCGCACGGCGAGCCGCATAGAAGCTGTCGACGGGGTCTGCGAGGAATACCTTGTCGAGGATGGTGAAGGAGCGTGCATCGCAGGGACGAACGCCGAATACCACGAAATCCTCGGTTTCGGTACGGGTATCGATGATCTCGATGGTCTTCCCTTCCATCTTGAAATCAACGATGTTTTCAGTCTGGGGGAAGAAGAAATCCTTTGCGGAGCGGTTGGTGTTGAGCGCCTTGGAATAGGCAACGCCCTCACTCCAGAGCTGATAGGAGGCGCTCTTCTCGCCGTCAACCGGGAGATAGAGCTTTTCGTCAGCCGCAATAGCGGCGAAGAAATCATTCAGTTTAGAAAGAGCGATCTTTTTCATGCTTTCCCTCCTCTTTCATGTACGACGGAAGGCTCGCAGTCGTCCACGGTGTAGTTGGTGAGCGGTGCGCGGGAGGTGGTGTCCTCGCCTGCCTGATACTCGCCGTAAAGCTCGTTCATATCCTTGATGAACTTGCGGTTTAAGAGGTGAAGCGGGATGTGCTGAGGACATACTCTCGAGCATTCGCCGCAGTCGGTGCATCTGCCCGCCACGTGGTATGCGCGGATGATGTGGAACATATTCTCCTCGAAGGAGGTGGTAGCCGCCTTCTGCTTGATACCCGAATCGGGATTGTCGAATACGCAGTGCTCGCAGGTGCAAGCAGGACATACGTTGCGGCAAGCGTTGCAGCGGATGCAGCGCGAGAGCTCGCCTCTCCAGAACTCAAAGCGCTCGTCGGGGGTCATACCCTCGAGCTTTGCGACCATGTCGAAACGACCGTTGTTTTCGAGCTTATCACCCTCTTCACCGATCATTTCGTCGTAAACCATGTGCTTTTTGCTCTTGCAGGTCAGGCATCTGTCTGCCATAACCTCGAACTTGGGCATGGTCTCATTGCCGTAGATCGTCTCGACGACGAAGTTCATTCCCTCAGCCTTGATGCCGGTGATGCCCTCAACGCCCTTTGCCTTGATCTTATCTACGTCCGCCTTGCCGTTGCACTCTACGCCGATGACGTAGATCTTCTCACGGTCGATGCGGTGCTCCTTTTGGAGCTGATTGAAGCTGTAAGTATCGCAGGGCTTGAGGAAAACGAGCATTTTGCCTTCCTTGACGCTCTCTGCAACGAGGTATTTCGAGAGGTTGGGCGCGGTGAAATCGTCATAGACGAAGTTGTCCCACAGATCCTTTGCGTCGGTAAAGACGGCAGGCGTGCAGTCGTATGCGAACTCGCCCTTTTTCCAGCCGACCACACGGTCAACTTCGCCGGAAGAGAGCAGTTCGATGGCACGCTTTTTCATCAGTTCTTGCATCTCAGATCCTCCAGTCTCTTATTTTCGCCCAGTTTGGTGACCGTTTCGACGAACTCGTTCATCGTAGCGGCAAACTTGGCGCCTTCTGCAGCAGATACCCATTCAACACGGGTGCGCTCCTTTTCGATGCCGAGGTAATCGAGCATCGAGAAGAGCATGGTCATGCGGCGGCGGGCATAGTAGTTGCCCGAGGTGTAGTGGCAGTCGCCGGGATGGCAACCGCAGAGGATCACGCCGTCGGCGCCTCTCTGGAATGCGCGCAGGATGAACATGGGGTTCACGCGGCAGGAGCAGGGCACGCGGATGATCTTGACGTCAGCGGGATAGCTTGCACGGTTGGTGCCCGCAAGGTCTGCGCCCGCATAGGAACACCAGTTGCAGCAAAACGCAACGATCTTCGGCTTGAATTCATTATTTACTTGCATATTGCGTCTACC
>CAYRQA010000150.1:0-4378 GCA_964426285.1 uncultured Lachnospiraceae bacterium
ACTTCGCCGAAGGCGAAGTGGGAAAACTTCGGCGTTTGAGATGGTTTCTTCCCCCCTCTCGGTTCTGTAGTGACTTTGTCAACTGTGCCATTCAAGAAGTCCCTCCCCCATGAGCAATCCCCGCAAATCGGCATACAATGGTAGGGAGATGAATGCTTATTCATCGAAAAGCCAATCAGGAGGAAGACATACCGTCTTACGATATGTACGAGAATTATGGAATGGAAAAATACCCGCATTGCCTTTTTGGGCGGCGACCTCCGACTGATCCACACGGTTCATGCCTTTGAAGCCGAGGGGGCAGACTGTGTAATATGGGGATCGGATGGCTGCTGCGGCAGTCCTCCCTGTGTCTCCACTCCCGCAGACGCCATTCGAGCTGCCGACCTTGTGATACTCGGCATTCCCGTCAGCCGCAACGGAAACACGCTCAACGCACCGCTTGCAAGTCAGCGGCTGAAGCTGACCGAGCTGGTAGACCTTCTTTCAAACGGGCAGAGGGTCGCGATGGGGATGGCGCCCGTCCGTTTCAGGCAGGCGCTCGAAGAGAAGGGCTGTATCTGCTACGATTACAACGGGGATGAGCGCTTTGCCATCGCCAATGCGCTCGCAACCGCAGAGGGTGCGCTCGCCATTGCGCTCAAGGAATGCCCCGACACGCTCTTTGGTGCTTCCTGCGGAGTCATGGGTTTCGGGCGGATCGGAAAACAGCTCGGCAGGCTGCTGACTGCGGTCGGTGCAAAGGTGACCGTCTTTGCCCGTCGCGAGAGCGATCTCGCCTATGCCCAAACGCTCGGCTGTCAAGCACTGCCGATCAACTCTCTCGATGCCGCGATGGGAGACTTCTCGCTTATTTTCAACACCATCCCGATGCGCCTGCCCTCTTTTCCCTCGGATACGCTACAAGGAACGGTCATCGATCTTGCACCGGTCTATGCAGAATCGGAACATCCGAGGGTCATCCGAGCACCCGCACTGCCCTATCAATATACCCCCCGCAGCAGCGGCAAGCTGATCTACGACTGCATCAAGCACCATTTTTCGACAGAAAGCGAGGGATGCACATGATCGGATTTGCCTTTTGCGGCTCGTTTTGCACGCTTTCCAAAGCCATGGCAGAGCTCGAAAAGCTGTCGGCGACCTATGACATCCTGCCGATCGTCAGCCCTGCGGTGGCGACCACAGACACCCGTTTCGGCAAAGCCGCCGACAGCTTGGCGCTCATGGAGGCGATCACCAGACACGCACCTCTGCGCACGATCGCCGAAGCAGAGCCGCTCGGCCCTGCCCGCCCCTTGCAAGCGCTGATCATCGCCCCCTGCACGGGCAACACGCTCGCAAAACTGGCGGGCGGCATCACCGACACCTCGGTGACGATGGCGGCAAAAGCACACCTGCGGGGCGATCATCCGCTGATCATCGCTCTCGCAAGCAACGATGCACTCTCCGCCAACCTGCGCAACATCGGCACCCTGCTCGGGCGCAAGCAGATCTACTTCGTTCCGCTTTCGCAGGATGATCCGCTGAAAAAACCGCACAGCCTCGTCTGCGACTTCGCAAAGCTCCCCGAAACGCTCGAAGCCGCACTCAACGGACGCCAGGTTCAGCCTTTGCTGGGGTGATTTTTTAAGGGGGAACCTTTTGAAAAAGGTTTCCCCTTAGACCCCTTCGAAAACTTTTTTAAAAAATGCCCGACGAATGCTCGTTGGGCATTTAGTTGCCCTTTAAAAAGTTTTGAGGGGGTTTTAGGGGGATCTTTTTCAAAAGATTCCCCTAATCAAATAAATTAATTCCGTTTATACACGCACGAGCCTTCGACCTTCATCACCGCTTTTTCGGTTTGGCGGTCATAGGTGAAGAGCGAATAGTTCCAATCGAGCGGATAATTATCGAGGTAATGGAAGATCCTGTTGTAGATCGTGCCCGTCTCCTCATCGGTGAGCCCGTAATCGAAGCGCAGCACGAATACGCTCGCGAAGTAATCCTCGGAAACCACCTTCCGCACCAGAAAGATCTCGAGCAGCTTGCCTTCGCCCGCTTCTACCATATAATCGAGCATCGCAAGCAGACGTCCGTCGCCATCGAAATCCTCGGGCACAAGCCGATCGGAGGGCGAGAGCTCGCAGGTTTGATCGAAAACGTCGCGTTTTTCCTGCAGCATTTCGAGCGCACGCGCACGGTAGACCTCGATCTCCTCCTCCAGTCCCATCCAGTGACAGAATTGACCGATCGTCTCGAGCCCGCCTTCGATATAGTTGTGATTGAGCTCGATCGCGCGGTTAGACCATTTCGATGCCCGCTTCATCATAGCGAGCGAGCAAGTTTGAGCCCTTGCAGTAGAGCGCCGCGACCGTTTCGTATTCGGACAGCTGTTCATCCGCGAGCAGACGGTCGCAGAGCTTTTCCTGATCCTCAAAGCGCAACAGATCGCGATAGGCTTTCAGAAGAGGAGGGATCTCGGGTGCGGTGAGACTGCCGTCCGATGCCTCGTAGCGTTCGACCAGTTCGAGCGGCTCAAGATAGTTTTCGCGCCGCTTCTGCTCATAGTCTTTTTCGAGATTTTTGACCGATTCACGGTCGATGTAGCCGATCGCACGCTCAACATCCTGCCAGTAGGCTGTATTTTCTTCGGGGAAGGTCAGCGTGAAATCGGGACTGCCGAGCGCCTGATGGCGCTGACGGAAGATGGGATGACTGCCCATCTGACGGGCAGTTCCTTTTCGAGCAGCTCCATCCAGAAGTCTTTGCGTTCGGTGATCGCCCGACGGTAGGCTTTGCAAATGAGCGTGTTGACGTCGGTGCGCGGTTTCTCGGATGCATAAAAGGATTCAGACAGAAAATCGCTCATTTCGCTGTCAAAGAGCTCGCTCATCGCCGTTTTGCAGAGCGCGGCAGATGCCGCCGAGGGGCCACCTTTTTCGAGGATCATGCATCGGCGCGCTTCTCAGCCTGCTCAGAGGATGCGAGCCGACAGGTTTCGTACTCTGAAGCCGCAAGATAGCCCGGGAAAGCGAGCATACTATTGAGCAGAAAATCAGCATAAGAGCCGCTGTTGGTGCACATAAAGCGATAGGCAAAGCCGTCGCCGAACTTCGTAACCTCACTCTCGTTGGCAAGGTGCGCAAATTCGTGGAGCAATATCTGAAAGAGCTCATCGGGATGGAGCACGGAAAGCAGCTGACTGCCCATCTAAAGCGATATATCCTTTCCTAAGCGGCGAATGCCGGCATTGCAATCGTGCAGAATACAGATATGCAGCTGACCCTTTACCCCGACCGTGTCGGCTGCCGACCGTGCCAGGCGATAGAGCTCGGGATACTCGTCAGCGCCGGCGTACTCGGAAAAATCGGGCTTTTGCGACAGGTCGAATAAGCGGGAATAAATCGAAATAAAGACGAGGAAATCGAGCATCAGGAAGCCGCTGAACTTCATCGCACCGAGGCAGAATGTGTTAAAGACAAGCAGAAGCAGGCAGAGTGCTATGTAGCTGTTTGCAAAAATACCCACCTTTTGGAGACACCGCGCGATCAGAGCAGGATCGGCATCTGCGCTTCCCTTTCTGGAGAGCATATAATCCTTGGTCTCGACGTAGTTCATCTTATTTTTGCGGGCTACGTAGAGCTTGCCGCCGACAAAACTGATCAGTGCGAGCAGAAGGAGCGCCGCCAGACTGATCAGCCAGCCTGCGATCCAAAAATCATTTTCTTGCGTATGAGTGAGGATCGAAGTAACCGAGCCCGCAAGGTTCAATCCGACGACGGTGATCAGCGTCGCAATCACACATCGCGCGATATAGCCTTTCTTTTGTTGCATAGTCGTCCCTTTCGTTTGTCAGTATGTGAAAAAGGGGCTTCCTTGCGAAAGCCCCTGTATTTTCTTAGTGAATGATGCACTTTTCGGTGTCTTTGTCGAAGATGTGGATTCTCGAAGCATCGACTGCGATCTTGACGGTGTCGCCGCTTCTGGTGGTCGAACGAGGAGATACGCGTGCAACCAGGTTCTGCTCGGAGCAGGTCACGTACAGGTAGATCTCTGCGCCCATCAGCTCGGTTACATCGACTGCTGCTTCGATCAGCGAATCGGGCATTGCCTGAATGTAAGAAGGCTCGTCATGCAGACACTCGGGACGGATACCGACCATAACTTCCTTGCCGATGTAGTCCTTCAGTTCAGGCGCATTCGCCTTTTCTGCAGGCAGCTTGATGGAAGCCACGATGGGTTTCTGCTCCTTGGTTTCCTCGGTAGCCCATTCAACGTAAACGTCGCCGCCCTTGTCAACCAGCTTCGCGTCGATGAAGTTCATCTGAGGCGTGCCGATAAAGCCTGCAACGAAGAGGTTTACAGGGTAATCGTAGAGGTTCTGAGGCGTGTCTACCTG
>CAYRQA010000151.1:0-4358 GCA_964426285.1 uncultured Lachnospiraceae bacterium
ATAAAGCGACCGGGGGGTTGGGGCGGAGCCCCAAAATACATTATCGGAGGATTCTTATGGATTACAGTATTCAGCTTTTCAGCGTCAGAGACACGACAAAGACCGACATGGAGGGCACGCTTCGCCGTCTGTCCGAGATGGGGTATAAGGCGGTCGAATTTGCGGGCTTCTTCGGCAACAGCCCCGAGCAGATCAAGGAGTGGCTCGACAAATACGGTTTGACCGCGAGCGGTACGCACACCGGTGTCGGTGACATCCGCGACCGCTATGAGGAGACGGTCAGAGCACACAAGGTGATCGGTTGCAAGAATATCATCATACCTGCCGCCGACACCTCGACAGAGGGAAAATTGAACGAGTTTATCGATTTCCTGAACGTTTATCAGCCCAAGTTTGCGGCTGAGGGGCTCACCCTCGCGTATCATAACCACGACGGCGAGTTCTACACCACCTCCTACGGCAAGGTCATCCACGAGGAGTTGCAGGCGCGCACTGCTATCGATTTCGAGATCGATACCTACTGGGTCTACCGCGCAGGCGTCGATCCCATTGCGCTCATGGAAAAACTGAAGGATCGCGTGCATATCATCCACATCAAGGACGGGCTGGCAGACGGCAAGGGCAAGCCGCTCGGCATGGGCAGTGCGCCTGTGGAAAAGGTCTACGCCAAGGCAAAGGAGCTCGGTATGTTCATGACGGTCGAGAGCGAAACGCTCACCCCCGACGGGCTGACCGAGGCAGAGATCTGCATCGAGCACCTGAAAAAGCTCGAGGCGAAGGCATAATATGAAGCTCACCACGCTCTGCTACATCGAAAAAGAGGGCGCATGGCTGATGCTCCACCGTGTCAAGAAAAAGGTCGACTGCAACGCAGGCAAGTGGATCGGCGTGGGCGGAAAGGTCGAGGAGAAGGAATCGTTCGACGACTGTCTTGTGCGCGAGGTGCGAGAGGAAACGGGGCTTGAACTCGAATCCTACCGTCTGAGAGGGATCGTGACCTTCGTCTCTGACGAGTGGGAGACCGAGCAGATGTTTCTCTACACCGCCACTCCCTGCGAGGGAGAGCCGATCGCCTGCGACGAGGGTGAGCTCAAATATGTGCCGATCAGAGAGGTGTTCGACCTCAATCTGTGGGAGGGCGACCGCATTTTCCTGCGGCTGCTCTGCGAGGATGCCCCGTTTTTCACGATGAAGCTGGTGTATGAGGGCGAGAAGCTCGTTCGGGTTGTAATTGATGGGAAGGTAGTGACGGGCGATTTGTGAATCGCCCCTACGAGGTTGTGGGCAGACTACTGCATTATAATGCGTGGGCGACGAGTATTCGTCGCCCTTAAGCAAAGTTTTTGGAGTTCCAAGAACCTTTTTTAAAAAGGTTCTTGGCGGGATCCAAGGGCAGAGCCCTTGGCGAAAGGGACTGATTATGGCTAAAATTATTGGAAATGCGCTTCCGAATATTCCGTGGGAGGAGAAACCGACGGGCTGCAAAGAGCCCGTGTGGAGATATACGAATAATCCGATCATCGATCGGCACCATTTCTTCAATGCGAACAGCATATTCAACAGCGCGGTCGTGCCCTTTGGAGAGGGCTATGCGGGCGTATTCCGCTGTGACGATAAGGCGGTGCGCATGAACCTCTTCGTCGGCTTCTCGAAGAATGGCATCGACTGGGAGATCTCCGATACGCCGATCACCATGGAGGGGGAGGATGAAGTCACCCGCTTTGAGTACCGCTATGATCCGCGTGTCTGCTTCATCGAGGACCGCTACTACATCACGTGGTGCAACGGCTACCACGGTCCGACTATCGGCATCGCTTACACCTTCGATTTCAAGACATTCCATCAGCTCGAGAACGCCTTCCTGCCCTATAATCGCAACGGCGTGCTCTTCCCGAGGAAGATAGGCGGAATGTACATGATGCTCTCGCGGCCGAGCGACACGGGGCATACCCCCTTCGGAGATATCTACCTCTCGCAGTCGCCCGACCTCACCTTCTGGGGCAAGCACCGCCACGTCTTCGGTCCGACACCCTTTGAGGAATCGGCTTGGCAGTGCACCAAAACGGGCGCAGGTCCTTGCCCGATCGAGACAGATGAGGGCTGGCTGCTCATCTATCACGGGGTCATCACCACCTGCAACGGCTTCGTTTACCGAATGGGCGCGGCTCTGCTCGATCGGGACGAGCCATGGAAGGTCAAATACCGCACCCGCTTCTATATCATGGGTCCCGAGATGGCCTATGAGCAGAACGGCGACGTGCCCAACGTCACCTTCCCTTGCGCGGCGCTTGCCGATGCCGAGACGGGCCGCATCGCCATCTATTACGGCTGCGCGGACACGGTCACGGGGCTCGCCTTTACGACGGTCGACGAACTGATTGGGTATATGAAGAAATATGGGATTTAAATTCAGGGGGAACTTTCTTGAAAGAAAGTTCCCTCTAACCCCCCCTCAAAGAACTTTCATAAAGCGCGGCGAATGCGCTCCGCGCAGGAAGAGATTTGTTCCGCGAAAAGCGCCTCCCTTTAATTTACTTGAAAAAGTCTGAAAATCGTTGTGCGTATCGCACAAAAACGGCGTAGCGAATTTGTGCAAAAGGGTCAAAAGGCAGAATATGGAAAAGTTTCCGAAAAGCTATTGACTTTCGAGGGAATCATGGCTATAATACAGGTGCAATCAGATAGAAAGAAGGTGTGATTCATGATTTGCAATCAGAAGTATCTGAATAAGATTACTTTGGACACAGTGTCTGATGTCAACGAGTTCGTAAGGATCGCTTCCAGATGTGACGGCAAAGTTACAGTGGTCAGCGGAAACAAACGGATCAGCGCAAAGAGCATTCTCGGGCTTCATTTTGCAAGAATTGCATGGGATGAGCTCTGGCTCGAATCCGATCACGACTATTCCTTTGAATTCCGCCGCTTCATCGCTGATTGATCAAGTAATGAAAGCCGTCGGGGCTTCAATCCGACATGGTAGTGTGAGTAAGTAAAGTATGATAGTGCGACGAGTGCGAAGAAGGGCACTCAATGGAGGTAATGAAATGATCTGCAATTCCAAGTATCTGTATAAAATCAACCTGGACACCGGCGCTGACGTAGCGAGATTCAACCGCATCGCATCCCACATGGAGGGCAAGGTTTGCCTGATCAGCGGCAACAAGCGCATCAACGCAAAGAGCATCCTCGGCGTGCATCTCGCAAGAGTGGCATGGGATGAGATCTGGGTCGAGAGCGATTACGATTGCTACTTCGAGTTCCGTGATTTCATGGCTGAATAATGAAACGGAATAACTGAACAGGCTGTTGCAACATTGGTTGCGGCAGCCTGTTTTCGTATCGGGGAATGTTTTGCAGTGAAACAGTAGATTTTTTTGTGTTTTTACGGTATAATGAACGCAAAACGACTTGGGAGCAGGTCTTGGGGAACGGAAAGGGGAATATAGAAGTATGGATCAATATACAGTCCAAAACATCCGCTCATTTGACGAGCGCGAAACCTTCGTTCGGGATTTTTGCGCCGACAATACTTTCTCCGACCCCATGCTTTCAAATGACGAACAAGTGAAGAATAACCTGATCAAATCGATCGGGAAGCCCGAGAATCATTCGGTGATCGGCGTGTTCAGGGATCATCGGATCATAGGGTTGTTTGCTTTTTTGGTGATCGTTGATGAGCATTATCTTGAAATGCTGGTCGGGCTTTCACGTGACAAAGAAGCGTACGGCAGGATGTTTGCCTATCTCAGGGAGCAGTTTGCGTCCTATGATGCCGATTTCGTGTTTAATCCCCACAACTATTTGCTCCGGGGTGCGCTCGAAGTGAACGGGGCTGATTTCGAGACCGAACAGCAAAAATGGTGTGGGTCAAAGCCGTTGACGGTATCAATACGGACGGCGTGGAATTGCTGACCGAGAAGCATATGGCTGCCTATCTTGAAATGCACAATACCGATCTGTATTGGACGGGAGACAAGGTGATTGCCGCACCGAACACGTTTCGCACATTTGTCGCCACAGACGGAGATGAATTGGTCGGATATCTGGACGTGACCCACTGCTTTGACGAAAATGAACCATATGATTTGCTGGTAAAAGAAGCGTATCGAAGAAAAGGGTATGGCAGAAAGCTCCTTGCCAAAGCGCTTGAAATGAACAAGCCGAAGGGCATGATGGTGTTGGTGGATGTGGATGACGGGGCGGCTACCCGCTTGTATGAATCGTTGGGATTTGAAAAAGCGGAAAATCAAAACAGCTTGTTGGCGCATTTGAAGCTGTGAGAAGCGGGAGGAAGATCAATGGACGAAAAGTTACTTGGCAAATGCGGTTTTTACTGCGGTGCTTGCCCGACATACATA
>CAYRQA010000152.1:0-4306 GCA_964426285.1 uncultured Lachnospiraceae bacterium
ATCTTGATCCAGACTTTACCGCCACGCTTGATATAACGCGTCATAGCGATACGGGCAGCTTCGATCTGGTTGCTGGTGATCCATGCGGGCTCAAGAGCAACAAGACCGTAGGTGCCGCTGGAAATGGTGGTGCCGCGGGTAGCCTTACCCTTGAGGCGGCCACGCTGCACACGTCTGTATTTCACGCGCTTAGGCATTAACATTACTTGTTACCCCCTTCTCTGGGTGTTCTGTTGTAGGCAGGACGGTTGCCGTCTCTGCGCTGACCGTTACCGTTGTTGTTTCTGCGGTCGCCGTTACGACGATCACCGTTACGACGGTCGCCGTTTCTGCGGTCGCCTCTGCGATCGTTTCTGCGGTCGCCCTTAGGAGCGGTGGTGTCCTGAGGAGCAACGGTGGTGAACTTCTTCTTGACGTCGGGGAGCACCTCACCCTTGAAGATCCAGACCTTAACGCCGATCTTACCGTAGGTGGTGTTTGCTTCCCAGAAGCCGTATTCGATGTCCGCTCTCAGAGTCTGAAGCGGGATGGTACCTTCATGGTAGTGCTCGGTACGCGCGATTTCAGCACCTGCCAGACGACCGCTCAGGCTTACCTTGATACCCTTTGCGCCCAGACGCATGGTTCTGCCGATGCAGAGCTTCATTGCGCGGCGGAAAGATACACGACGCTCGAGCTGAGATGCGATGTTCTCTGCAACCAGCTGTGCGTTCAGGTCGGGCTGACGAACCTCGATTACGTTGACTGCAGTGGGCTTGCCAACCATCTTTTCGATGTCTGCCTTCAGCTTATCGATCTCGGAGCCGCCTCTGCCGATTACCATACCGGGCTTCGCGCAGTGGATGAACACTCTTACTTTATCGGGATCGCGTTCGATCTCGATCTTCGGAACGCCGGCAGCCTGCAGGTTCTTCTTCAGCGTCTTTCTCAGATTGTAGTCGGAAACCAGGGTGTCGCCGAAGGTTTCATCCTTCGCGTACCATCTGGAATCCCAGTTTTTGATTACGCCCACACGGAGACCGTGGGGATTCACTTTCTGACCCATTTGACTTACCTCCTCCGATTATTCTTTCTCTTTGACCACGATGGTCATGTGGCTGGTTCTCTTGAGTACACGGTCGAAACCGCCTCTGCCTCTTACCTGACCGCGCTTCATAGTGGGGCCGGGGCAAACGAAGCATTCGGAAACGTAAAGCTTGCTTTCGTCAACAAACTGATTGTTTTCTTCAGCTTTGTGCATTACGTTTGCCTTTGCAGATGCCAGCAGTTTAATCAAAGGCTCGCAAGCGGCCTTGCGGGTGTTTTTCAGAATACCCATTGCTTCATCAGTGTTCTTGCCACGGATGAGGTCCAGTACAATAGATACCTTGCGGGGGGATATTCTTACGTTAGTTACTGTTGCTTTTGCTTCCATTTCGAATTTCCTCCCTTAATTACTTGCCGTTATTGGATGTTTTGGAACCGGCATGTCCCTTATAGGTTCTGGTGGGTGCGAACTCGCCCAGCTTGTGACCGACCATATCCTCGATTACATATACCGGGATGTGCTTTCTGCCGTCGTACACTGCGATGGTGTGTCCAACGAAGTCAGGGTAGATGGTGGAAGCTCTCGACCATGTCTTCAGAACCTTTTTCTCTCCGGACTCGTTCATTGCAACGATTCTCTTGTAGAGCTTTTCCTCGACGAACGGGGGCTTTTTCAGGCTTCTGCTCATTTAATTCTTCCTCCCTAAATTATTTACCGTTTCTGTGCTTAACGATGAACTTCTCGGTTCTCGCCTTCTTGTTACGAGTCTTCAGACCCAGTGCAGGCTTGCCCCAAGGTGTTACGGGACCGGGACGGCCTACAGGCGATTTACCTTCACCACCACCGTGAGGGTGATCGTTCGGGTTCATGACCGAGCCGCGGACGGTAGGACGGATGCCCTTATGACGGGTCTTACCTGCCTTACCGACCTTGATGGTGTCGTGCTCTACGTTGCCGACCTGACCGATAGTTGCCTTGCAGTCGAGGCGGATGTAGCGAACTTCACCGGAAGGAAGTCTTACCTGAGCCATACCGTTTTCCTTAGCCATGAGCTGCGCTGCCGAACCCGCGGTTCTGACCAGCTGAGCGCCCTTGCCGGGGTAGAGCTCGATGTTGTGGATGAAAATACCAACAGGGATAGCCGAGATCGGCAGGGTGTTGCCGGGCTTGATATCGCTCGAAGCGCCGCTGGTGACTACATCGCCGTCGGTCAGACCTACGGGTGCGATGATGTAGCTCTTGGTCTTGTCTTCGTACTCAAGCAGTGCGATATACGCAGTGCGGTTGGGGTCGTATTCGACGCCGATTACCTTTGCGGGCATATCGGTCTTCTGACGCTTGAAGTCAACGATTCTGTACTTGACCTTGTTTCCGCCGCCGTGATGACGAACGGTGATTCTGCCGTAGCTGTTACGACCTGCATTCTTTTTCTTAACGGCAAGCAGGCTCTTCTCAGGGCTGCTCTTGGTTACTTCGTCAAACGACGGAACAGACATCTGTCTGCGGCCCGGAGTTGTCGGCTTATATACTTTAGCTGCCATTTCTTAACTCCTCCTTACATCAAGCCATCAAAGAAGGCGATGGTCTTGGAAGACTCGGTCAGGGTGACGACTGCTTTCTTCCATTCGGAAGTGTAGCCTTCGGTCATGCCGCGTCTCTTCGGCTTCTTCTTCGTGATCATGGTGTTGACGCTCTTGACCTCTACGCCGAACAGCTTTTCAACTGCCGATGCGATTTCGGGCTTGGTTGCGTCCTTTGCTACCTTGAAGGTATAGGTCTTGCTTGCGATCTTATCCATCGAAGCCTCGGTGATAACCGGTTCAATAACGATATCGTAAATCGACTTCATTATGCATATACCTCCTCAATTTTCTTAGCGGCATCCGATACAACAACGAAGGTGTTGCAGTTGAGGATGTCGTATACGTTGATGGTGTTTGCCTGAGTGGTCTTCACACCGGGGATGTTTGCGAAGGACTTGATGACCTTCGCATCCATGCCGTTCAGCACTACCAGGGTCTTCTTGGAAGCGCCGACTGCATTCAGCATTGCAGCCATGGTCTTGGTCTTGTAGTCCTCAGTAGCGATCTTGTCGACTACGATCATCTCGCCTGCTGCTACCTTGGAAGACAGAGCGCTGATCATAGCCGCTCTCTTGGTCTTCTTGTTCATAGCGATCTTGTACAGACGGGGCTTCGGACCGAGGGCAACGCCGCCGTGTGTCCACTGGGGCGATCTGGTAGAGCCCTGACGAGCACGACCGGTGCCCTTCTGCTTCCAGGGCTTCTTGCCACCGCCGGAAACTTCAGAACGAGTCAGCGTAGACTGAGTGCCCTGACGCTGATTCATCAGATACTGGCGAACAGATGCGTGCAGCACTGCTGCATTCACGTCTGCGCCGAAAACGCTGTCTGCCAGTTCAATTGAACCGACTTCTGCGCCGTTCATATCTACAACTTTCAAATTCGGCATCGTTATTTCCTCCTTACTTAGACTTTACCGTGTTACGGATGAACACGATACCGCCGCGAGCGCCGGGAACTGCACCCTTCACCGCGATCAGATTTTTCTCGCTGTCAATCTTCACTACATCGAGATTCAGAACAGTTACCTGTTCGTTACCGTACTGACCTGCCATCTTCTTGTTCTTGAAGATTCTCGAAGGAGTGGAGTTCGCACCCATCGAACCGGGCTGACGGTGGATAGGACCGGTACCGTGGGTCATACGCAGGGTCGCATTGTTCCAACGCTTAACCGCACCGGTGTAGCCGTGACCCTTGGTGATGCCGGTGATGTCGACCTTTTCACCTGCTGCAAATACGTCAGCGGTGACGGTATCGCCAGTTTTGTAACCGGAAATGTCATCAAGGCGGAATTCCTTCAGATGCTTCTTAGCGGCAACGCCTGCTTTTTCAAACTTGCCCTTCATGGGCTTGTTCACGTGCTTGTCAGTTACAGCCATAAAACCGAGCTGAACTGCTTCGTAACCGTCGGTCTCGACGGTCTTGACCTGCGTTACGGTGCAGGGTCCTGCTTCGATGACAGTTACAGGAACGAGATTACCCTTGTCATCAAAAAACTGGGTCATACCGATTTTCTTACCGATAATGCCTTTGATCATTTGTTGGATCCTCCGTTTTAGTTATTGGTCGGCGTTTTGTGTCTGCCGACTTGACATAAAACTCGCAGTCGAATCAGAGCTTGATCTCGATTTCAACGCCTGCGGGAAGTTCAAGAGCCGTGAGTGCTTCAACCGTCTTCTGCGAGGGCTTGATCACG
>CAYRQA010000153.1:0-4274 GCA_964426285.1 uncultured Lachnospiraceae bacterium
CCGTGAAGGTAGAAGGCGACCAGCTTGTCCCGGTCGCCCTCCAAGCGCCCGACGGGGGGCAGTTCGGGGCGGATTACGATGGCTCTGCCCTCGCGTTCCAGTTTTTCGGCAAGCTCGATCTGCGATTTGTACAGTTCGGGGCGGTTGCAGAGTGCTTCGGCAAAGGCAGGAGATTTTCTGTAGTGGCTGCGGTAGAGCTTTTTCATCGCGTCGGGAACGGTCGGGAAAGTGCCCTGCCGACGGGTGAGGATGACGATGCATTTGTCGCATCCCTTGTCAAGCGCACGCTGAACGGGGATCGAATCGGTGATGCCACCGTCCATGTAGAGCGCACCGTCGATCTTCACCGGCGGCGAGACGAGCGGCATTGAGCAGGATGCCATGCCGACGTAGCTTAGCCGTCTCGGGCAATGCTTCACCTGAAAATAGCGCGGCTTGCCGTCAGAGAGTGCCGTGGCAACGTATTCGCTTTCGATGTCCGAGGCAAAATAGCGCTCGTAATCGAAGGGAAAGGGACGAATGGGGTACTCGAAGAAGACCTTTCTCAGATTCATGAAGCGACCGCTTTTGATAAGCTCCTTGCCGCCGAAATAGCCGCCCGTTTCGTCGGGGAGCATACATTTTTTGCTTCTGCCGATCTGCCCCGAAACGTAGTTCATGGCGTTGCAAGCACCTGCCGACACGCCGATGACGTAGGGCAGTTTGATGCCCGCTTCCATGAGCGCATCGACTGCGCCCGCCGTGAATATGCCGCGCTGTGCGCCGCCTTCGAGTACGAGTCCTGTTTTCATTTTAATTTCATTGGGGAAACTTTTTGAAAAAAGTTTCCCCAAACCCTTTCAAAAACTTTTTAGAGCACAACTTTTTTCAAAAGTTGTGCTGGGTGTTTGTTTACAGTATAGCACAAAGAGCGGTAATTGTCAATTATTGCGGCAAACAAACGACACTTGCAGACTATATCACATTCAGATGATTACATTATACTGCGTAGGGCGGGGGGCTTGCTCCCGCCGTAACAGACAAACGGTTTCCTCGGTGCTAATCCTCTGTGAGCGGCGGGAGCAAGCCCCCGCCCTACGATACGATCAACCTATAAATACCCCATACAATACCGCCGCGTAGACCGTCGTAAGCAGTGCGCTCGCAACCTTCGCCTTCGCGAGCCTTTTCGGGAGGGCGGCGGTGTGTGCATCCGACAAGCCCTTCGCGGCGGCGAGCACCTGCATATAGACCGACAACCCCGACCAGCCCGTTACCGCCGATGCGACCAAAACCTTCGCAAACCTCGGCAATTGGAGTGCCGCCGTACTTCTCATTCCGCCGCTGATCTCAAGCAGACCGCCGACTGCCGTCTCGATGAGCGCCGGTGCCCCTCCGATGCCGAGGCTTGCAGTCAGCGCGTGCACGCCCTCGCTCACAAATGCGGTGAAAGCCGCAAAAAAGGTGACGAATGCCGCAAGCGAGAGCATTCCCTGTGCCGAGCCAGCGATCGCGCAGCTGATACTGCCCCATCCGAGCGGTGCGGTGCTCATTTCGGTTGAGCTGCCTTCCCCGACCGTGCGTCTGCGTCCCTTTGCCGCTCTGCGTCCCATGAGCGCACCTACCGTCAGCGCCGCAAGGCTCTGTGCGAGCCAGAGAAGCCAACCGATGCGGACATCGCCGAAGAGACCGCTCCCCACCGTCCCCACCAAAAATGCCGCGGAGGCATTGTTCGTGAAACAGCAAAGCCGCGACGCCTCCTCCGAATCGATCTGCCCGTTCTCTGCGAGGGAGGATGCGATGATCGCACCGACGGGAAAGCCCGCAAAGAGCCCCATCAGCAGACAGACCACCGATGCGGAGGACAGTCCCAGCCAGCCCATCGCCCGCCCCAAAAGTGCGCGCATTCTTGTACCCACCCCCGCACCCGCAAGGATGCTCCCTGCCGCCGCCAAGGGAAAAAGCGAGGGGATCAGCTTCGCGCCGCAGAGGATAAGTGCATCGCCTGCCGCCCGCCCCACGACCGAGGGCTTCATCAACCCGAAGAGCGTGAAGCACCAGAGCAGTGCGAGCACGAGCCGCAGGCTGTTCGGACGTGCGTCTGCCCTTCCCCTCCTCATTTTACGCTTTCCGATCGACCGCTCGGCTATCATCTTTGCGCCCCTTTCCGAATAAACTAAGCTACACCAGTTATATGAAGAAAGAGGAGGAATATGTCATGGAACATATCCTGCCGGGTCGGCGGTTTTACATTACCTTTGAAGAGGGCGAGGTGACGGTCGAGGGCTGCTCGAGCGTACTGACCTATCGGGACGAGGTCATCCTGCTTCGGCTTTCTGAGCAGAATCTGCGCATCAGCGGAAGCGGCTTGCTGCTCAAAAGCTATTTCGACGGTGAAATGCAGGTCAGCGGCAAGATCAGCGGTCTGGAGCTTGAAAACAGATGATCTTCCGCCTGTTTAAAGGGCTGTTCGGCTATTGCCGCTTTACCCTGCGCGGCTCGTCCTCGGCGCTGGCGACCCTGTTTTTGCGCCAAAAGATCAACGTCATCAGGCTCAAGCCGTCGGGCGACTGCGTCAGCTTCGAGTGCCTGCTCTACGAGAAAAAGCGCATCCTGAAACTGCTCGAAGACTATCCCTTCGAGGTGGTCGACTGCACCTACGGCGGTCTGCCCGCCCTGCTATGGCGCTATCGCAAGCGCGTCGGGCTGATGATGGGCGTGCTCTCCTTTGCGCTCATCGTTTGGAGCTCGTCGCTCTTTTTGTGGCAGATCGAGGTGGTGGGCAACGAGCGGCTGTCCGACACCGAGGTGCTCGATCTGCTCGCCGATCACGGTTTTTCGGTAGGCTGTTACCTGCCCGCCGTCGAGGTCAAGCAGCTCTGCAACGACTGCCTGCTCGACGACGGGCGCATCGCTTACCTCGCCGTCAACGTCATCGGCACGCACTGCGAGGTACAGGTGCGCGAAACCCAAACGGGCGCTCCGATGCAAGAAGAGCACCCCTCCGACATCGTCGCCGCTTACGACGGGCAGATACAACGGCTCGAGGTCTACTCGGGGCAGGCGCTCCTGAAGGCGGGCGAAACGGTGAAGGCAGGGCAGGTGGTCATCTCGGGGCTAACGAAACTGCCCGACGAGACCTATCGGCTCGACCCTGCCGAGGGCAAGGTCTACGCCAAGATCCTGCGCGATTTTTCGGTCACGGTACCCTATGAAGAGGCGCAAAAGGTCTACACGGGCGAGATGATCGAAAAAAAATCGCTGATTTTTTTCAAAAAAAAGATAAAACTTTTCAAAAACAGTGGAATTTCACTGCCCTCTTATGATACAATAGAGACAAGTAATTCGATCACCCTCGGAGAGGGGCTGATCCTGCCCGTCGGCATAGAGACCACCGAGTATCGGGCGTACGTCACCGAGACGGTCGTCCGCAGTGAGGACGAGGTCTACCGCATTGCCCGTGCCCGCATGGCAGACCTGCTCGCGAGCGAGCTGGCGGAGACTGACCTGCTCACCATCAGCCGAACGGTCAGCTTTGACGAAGTCGGCTGTACGATCAGCTGCTCGGTCTACTGCATCGCCGACATCGCCAAGGAGCAGCCGATCGTCGGACTGCCCGATCGCACCGAGGAAGATTCACAATAACACACAGGAACAAAATTATGGAAAAACAACTTTTCGTCGGCTCAGCCGACACCATCGCCGCTATTTTCGGCTCACTCGATCTCAATATCTGCCGCATCGAGGAGGCGCTCGGCGTGGTCATCACCAACCGCAGCGGCGACGGCAACTCGATCTCGGTATCGGGTGAGGAGGGGGCGGTCTCTTCGGCGATCGCCACCCTCGCCTACCTCAAAAAAACCGCCGAGAGCGGTGAGGAGATCACCGAGCAGAAGACCGAGTATGCGCTCAGTCTCTATATGGAGAACAGCGCGACCGATCTCTCGGCGCTCGACCGCGACTGCATCTGTCTGACCTCGAAGGGCAAGCCGATCAAGGCAAAGACGCTCGGTCAGAAGCGCTACGTCGAGCTCATTCAGAAGAACACGATCGTGCTCGGCGTCGGTCCTGCCGGCACGGGCAAGACCTTCCTCGCCGTTGCCATGGCGGTCGCCGCCCTCAGGCGCAAGGAGGTCTCGCGCATCATCCTCACTCGTCCCGCAGTGGAGGCAGGCGAACGGTTGGGCTATCTGCCGGGCGACCTACAAAGCAAGATCGACCCCTACCTGCGCCCGCTCTACGATGCGCTCTACGAGACGATGGGTGCAGACACCTTTGCACGCGGCGTTGAAAAG